>JBAIYI010000115.1:0-9308 GCA_037915955.1 Terriglobales bacterium | reverse complement strand
GTACCAGCTTGCCGTCTTTGCGCACGAGCGGCTCACGCAGCCGGTCTTTGTGGTCGAAGTAATCGAACGCGTAGCGGCCCTTGATGCAGAGGAAATCGCCGTTGATGCCGCCCTTGTCGCGGTTGTCTCCGCGAACGATATCCATGCCGGTATCTGACCGGCGCACGCCCAGCGTAGTCTTGCAGCCATCGCCGCAATGCGTGCAGATGGTGCCGACGTGCTTCATCTCCCAGGGCCGCGTCTTGTAGCGGTACGCACCAGAGGTCAGAGCGCCCACGGGGCAGATGTCAATGCACATGCCGCATTCTTCGCACTCGAGGTGGTCGCCCTCGTTCGGGGCGATCACGGCACCCGAGCCGCGGTTCTGAATTCCCAGGGCCCACACGTCCATGCCTTCACCGCATACCCGCACGCAGCGGTAGCACAGGATGCAGCGCGGACGGTCAAAGAAGACCACCGGCGACCACTGCTGCTCTTCCTTGTGCAGCTTGCCTTCCATGTAGCGCGACTCCGCGGCGCCGTACTTGAACGTCATGTCCTGGAGTTCGCACTCGCCACCGGCGTCGCACACTGGGCAGTCCAAAGGATGATTCCCTAGCAGCAGTTCGACCATGGACTTGCGGGCCTGGCGCACTTCATCCGAATCGGTGGTTACCACCATGCCGTCCGTGATCGGAACCGTGCAGGCGGTCTGGAGCTTCGGCATCTTCTCAATGCGCACCAGACACATACGGCACGCCGCCTGCAATGACAGGCCGGGGTAATAACAGAAGGAAGGCACCTCAATGCCAACAGCTTTGCAGGCCTCAATCAACAGCGTGCCTGCGGGCGCGGTAATCTTTTTTCCATCCACCGTGATTGTGACGTCGGGCATAGGTCCTTTTAATTAAGCCGCTCCGCCGGCTTTAGCCTGCGTGGCGAGGGTAGTTCTAATTTCTTCAATCTGCGCCGCATGGCGCTCGGCGTGCTTTGCGATGATAATCAGCATCTCGCAGGAACTCACGACGCCTACTAGCGGGTGCGGATGAATTAGTTCAGTGGCGCGCAGGTCTTCTTTATTTTCATCCGCGAAGCGGATGGTTGCGGCGCGCACATTTTCAAACTGGGTGCGAGCCGCAGCGAGACTCGGGAACCGCCCTGTCGGCTGCCCTGTCTCCGGTGTCTGGACCTTCTTGGCCCGGCTCCCCATGCGTTCGAGAAAAATCCGTTCGCGATTGGGTGCTTCGGTTACCCGCGGCTTGCGCTCGTTCTGGAGCCGCTTAAGCATCAGAGTCTCCGCTGCCACAAGGTGCTCCACACAATCCAGCACTGACCAACTCCCCTCGGCTGGCGACCGCTGGGAATCTTCCTCTGAGACTCCAGCGAAGCTCGCCAGAAAACGCTCTCGGCTTTCCCGCAATAAGGCGGAAAGCCGGGCATTCTCGTCGGCAATGGAAACCGGATTGGGCGCGGCACTCATGTTCGTCAGTGAGATAACACCGGCAGTTCGCTGATCTTGCCCTCGGGTTCGAACGGGCACGGCTTGCCTTCAAGATGGGCTTCAAACTCGCTACGCCACTTGTCCACGATCGACATGGTCGGGATCGCCGCGGCGTCGCCGAGCGGACAGAACGTCCGTCCGAGCATGTTCTGCGCCAGGTACTTGATGTTGTCGATGTCCTTCTTGAGGCCGCCGCCATTATGGAAGCGAGTAAGCGTCTTCTTGAGCCAGTCAGTTCCTTCGCGGCATGGGATACACCAGCCGCAGCTCTCATGCTGGTAGAACTTCATTACGCGTAGCGCGAACTTCACCATGCAGGTCTGGTCGTCGAGGATCACTACACCGCCGGAACCCAGGAATTCGCCGCGTTTAGCGAAGGAGTCAAAATCGCAGTTGATCGCCTCGGCTTCTTCCGGCGTGAGAAGAAATGTTGACGACCCGCCGGGAACCACGGCTTTCAGCTTGCGTCCGTTGCTGATACCGCCGCCCACGTCATAGATCAGCTTCTTCATGGGATATCCAAGCGGCAGTTCATAAACGCCGGGCTTGTTTACGTGTCCGCTGAGACAGAAGAGGCGGGTTCCTCCGTTCTTCGGCGGGCCGTAATCAGCAAACTTTTGGCCGCCCATGTTAATGATGTGCGGCACGGATGCGATCGACTCAACGTTGTTAATGACCGTAGGCCCGCCCCACAGTCCAACCACAGCAGGGAAGGGAGGCCGGATGCGCGGAATGCCGCGCTTGCCTTCCAGCGACTCCATCAGCGCGGACTCTTCACCCACTTCATAGGCTCCAGCGCCGGTATGCCAGTAGATTTCAAAATCCTTGCCGCTGCCGAAAATGTTCTTCCCGACAAACCCCTTCGCTCGCGCATCAGCCAGCGCCTTGCGCATGATATCGACCAGATAGCGATATTCGCCGCGGATGTAGATGAAGCCGATGCTCGCACCCACGGCCAATCCGGCGATGATTACGCCTTCAATTACGGTGTGGGGGTCGTGCTCAAGGATCAGGCGGTCTTTGCATGTGCCCGGCTCGGACTCATCGCCGTTGACGAGGATGTACTTGGGCTTCTCCGATTGCTTCGGAACGAAGCTCCACTTCATGCCGGTGGGGAAGCCTGCTCCGCCGCGTCCACGAAGGTTTGACGTCTTGACCTCATTGATGATGTCGTCGGGCTGCATCTGCAGGGCTTTTCGCGCAGCCTTGTAACCATCGAGCTTCAGGTACGTCTCAATGTTAGCGGCGCCCTTGCCGAAGCGGCTCGAAACGATTCTTACTTCATCGGGATGTGAAACTAGATCTGCCATTTTTCAAAATTGCCAGGATTGCCAGGATTGCCATAATTGATGATTTAGAAATTTCATCTTTTGGCGGTCTGTCGGGAAGCCGAAAAGATTGCTGTGAGCTCCCGTGACTCCTGTAACAAATCCGCAAGCCGCTCCTTCCTCGCTATGCCGAGATCGACGAGCAACTCAATCCAAAATGCCGACTCGTCGGCTTCTTCCGTGACAATTCCAATCTTTGAAACGAACTCGGCTTTCGATCTCGCTCTGCAGGCGGCTCGATAATTCGCGCCGACCGCCGTTCCGCTTCGCAACAATTGCTTGCCGATGATTTGTGCTTCCGGCGAAGGCGGCAGCGAGCGGTAAAGCCGGACAATTCTTATCGCGTAATCCTTTGTCCTTGTACGAAGCTGCTCGGTTCTTGCGTCCAGCAACCCATTCCTCGCTCAACGTTCTGCCTTCAGCACATGGCTAAATCATCAATTCTGGCAATCGTGGCAATCCTGGCAATTTCCTACTGCTTAGCTTTTTTCCTATAGCCGTCCAGCACCGCGTCGATCTTTTCCGGCGTCAGATTCTCGTGAAAATCGTAATTCACCTGCACCGCCGGAGCCCAGCTGCAGGCTCCAATGCACTCGACTTCCTCCAGCGAGAACACGCCATCAGCTGTAGTGCCCTTGTGCCCGATGCCCAGCGTCTTTTTGCAATGGTCGAATAGTTCGTCCGAGCCGCGCAGCATGCAGCAGATATTGGTGCACACCTGCACGTTGTATTTTCCGATTGGCTTGGTGCGCAGCATGGAGTAGTAGCTGGTCACGTTGCGAACTTCCAGCTCTGTCAGCCCAGTCTTCTTTGCCAGGTGCTCAACGACTGCATCGCTGATGTATCCGACTTCGTCCTGGCTGTACAGCAGCATCGGGACGAGAAACGACCGAGTCGTCGGATACTCCTTCATTTTTTCGTCGAAAAATTTATCGAGCTTTTCCGAAATCGGCGCCATTACCGGTCGATCTCCCCGAGCACAATATCGATACTGCCGATAGCAGCCACCACGTCGGCAATCAGCTTGCCCTCGCACATCTGCGGTAATGCCTGCAGGTTCGCGTAAGAGGGCGCGCGCATGTGGACGCGCATTGGCTTGGCCGTGCCGTCGCTGACCACGTAGTAGCCCATTTCGCCGCGCGGCGATTCAATCGCCTGATAAACCTCTCCGGCCGGAACTGTAAAGCCTTCCGTCACGATCTTGAAGTGGTAGATGAGCGCTTCCATTTGCGTCTTCATCTTTTCTCGATCCGGCAGGATCACTTTTGGGGCATCCGCTTTGATCGAACCCGCGGGCATTCCTTCCAGCGCCTGCCTGGCGATCTCGCGTGATTCGCGCAGCTCCTGAACGCGGCAGACGTAACGCGCCCAAACGTCGCCATCCTGCGAGACTGGGACTTTGAACTTGAAATTCTCGTAACCGCCGTAGGGCAGGTCGCGGCGATGGTCGAAATCAACGCCGCTGGCGCGCAGGGAAGGTCCGGTGAGTCCGATTGCCTTGCCGTCTTCCGCGCTCATTTTGGCCACGCCTTTCAGGCGATCAATGAAAATGCGGTTTCCTGTGAGCAGGTTCTCGTATTCGTCAATTCGCTCCGGAAAGACGTCCAGGAACTTCTTCACCGCCTTGAAGAAGCCGATGGGAGGCTCCATCGCGAGCCCGCCGATACGGAAGTACGACGTCATCATCCGCTGCCCGGAGACCATCTCGTAAATCCGAAGCAAATCCTCGCGCTCGCGGAAGCAGTATAGGAAGACGGACATCGCGCCGATGTCCATGGCGTGCGTGCCCAGCCACACCAGGTGCGAGCTGATGCGTTGGAGTTCAGCGAGCATCACGCGCATCCACACGGCGCGCGGCGGAATCTCCAGCCCCAGCAGCTTTTCCACGGCCAGAACATAGGCGTAGTTGTTGACCATGGGGCAGAGATAGTCGATGCGGTCAGTCAGAGGAACCACTTGCTGGTAGAACTTGGCTTCGCAGGTCTTCTCGATTCCGGTGTGCAGGAAGCCGATGTCGGGCATCATCCGCACCACCGCCTCGCCGTCGATTTCCAGCAGAAGGCGGAGCACTCCGTGGGTTGACGGGTGCTGCGGTCCCATATTGAGGACCATGGTTTTGTCTTGTGTCGGATCGAGAACAGGAGTGGACGTCAGATGGCCCATTTAGCGATAGCCCTCCACCGGATAGTCTTTGCGGAGAGGATGCCCCTCCCAGTCTTCCGGCAGCATGATGCGGCGCAGGTACGGATGTCCAAGAAAGCGGATGCCAAACAGATCAAAAACTTCGCGCTCGTAGAAGTTGGCCGAAGGCCACACCGGCGTGATCGATTCGAGCACCGGGTCTTCACCACTGAGGCGCACTTTCAGCCGTACCCGCTGCTTGTTCTTGATCGAAAGCAGGTGGTAGGCCATCTCAAAGCGCGGCTCGCGCGGGTAAAAGTCAGCGCACGTCAGGTCTGACATGTAATCGGTCAGTCCCTGTTGCTTCAGCTGGGCGCACGCCTCGCGGATGGTTTCGCGGGTTACATAAATCGAGAGCTCATCGCGATCAAACTTGGCGCCTTCCACTGCGGACGCATTCCATGAGAGCAGCGCAGCCACAAAAGGGCGATCTTTGAGTTGCTCAAGGTCTGTGATAGCGGGAGCGAGCGGCATCAGCCTTCACTCCTCTCGGGCTTGTTCCATTCGATGATGCCCTTCTTCCAGATGTAGAAGAAGCCAACCAGCACCAGGCCGATATAGAGCAGCATTTCCCAGACGCCGAACCACTTGAGTTGGCGCGCAATCACCGCCCAGGGATAGAGGAACACGGCTTCTACGTCGAACAGGATGAACAGCATGGCCACCATGTAGAACTTCACACTGAAGCGCTGCTGGGCGTCGCCGGTGGGCGTAATGCCGCATTCGTAAGGAGAGTTCTTGGCCCGGGTCCACTTGTGTTTGCCCAGCAGCCATGAGAGCGTCACCATGATTACGGCCAGACCGATGGCCACAACCACCTGAAAAAGCAGCGGAATATATCGGGCGAAGTAGTTATTGTCCGGCATGAAAGGGCCTGTATATAATGCGCGACAACTGGGGGTAAACACTTGAATGTAATTTCCCCGGGTAATAAGTGTCAAGCCCTTGAATCTGAAAGGTGTTAATGTTTTTTTACACGACGCCCGCGTTGATTCTTTTCTTTGCCGGATTGACGCCTTCCCACCCGGAAATCTCCCGCGCCAGATGACGATTTTCGGGTTCAATACTGACGTGAAGCATGGTGACGTGGTGTATCACGTTCAGACCGAAGCTCGTCCTCGCGACCTCTTGCTGCAAACCCTCGTCTTTGTGAAAGGCCAGTGTGTCAATAAGCACGCCACTTCTTACGCGCACAAAACGGTTGAGCCCGGTTTCAGCGAACAGGGAATACACGAACTGCTCAAAGTGCAGCATCGCCACGCCATCGAGACGATTCAGCAAGGGAATCTCTCATCTCTGGCCGGCTCCGGGCATATAGAGGATGTGGACGGAACAGGGCTTTCGCTGAACTGCATATCGGCCGAGAGCGACGGCGCGGCTCTGCGGCTGGCAGTGGAAGTACGCGATCAGGGCCGGGCGGTTCAGGGAGCACGCATTGTGGTCTCACAGACGGAGCCGGGCATCGCATCCACGAACACATGGGCGGAAACAGATGAGAGAGGGCTGGCTGGCATTACGGTTCCACTTTCCAGTGAAATCCTTCAGCAGGCAGCCGTGATGGTTCGAGCCATCCATCAAGACAAATCTGTCACGCGCAGAATACGGTTTCGCACCTGAAGTCTGGTTTGAGGCCGCACTATTTTCGCAATTCCAGGCAGACGATCGCTTCAGCTGCCATGGGACCGCCCTTCCATGGCTGCCCAGCGCTCGGATCGAAGTAACCCGCGTCGGCTGCTGCGGAGCTGGTGGAGTGCTCCCAGCCCTTTGTTTCAGAATAGCGAAAGAATTCGGCCGTATGCGAGCCCGGTGCGAAGGCGTTGATGATGGAATCGACCATTTGCTGATCGAAAATTTGAAGCCACCCAAGCACCGTCGCCTTTCCAAACGGCAATGTCAGGTACAGAGTTCCGCCCGGTCGCAATATTCGGCGCAGTTCGGCGATCGCGGTGATGTATGAGCCCGGAGCCGACTCTTTCCTGCTGGGATCAGAGGTGTAATGAACGGTATTGTCGAGCCCAATGTGTTCGATGGTGGAGATGCTCACGATCCAGTCGAAATAATTGTCTTTGAAGCATGTCTGGCGCAGATCCCCGAAGACGTACGATACGCTCTGCTTCCAGAAACAATCGCTTTCCGGCGCCAGGGTCATGATCGTCAACTCTTTTTGCTGGATCTTAGGATGATGCAAGGCGAAGTCGAAATTGAATACAGAGCCGGCGTCCAGTAATTTTCCGGGCCCGGCTGGCAGACGGCTGAGAAACCAGGGATATTCAATGATCCGTTCGTCGAGCCATTGTCCATATGCGGTGGGCAATCGGTTGGGATCAAAAGGTGCAGCTATGGCCTCCCTGATTTTAAGGAACTTATATGGGGTGTACCACCGGCTCGGGTATGGGTGGCCGGTTCCCATATAAATGAACTTGGCGAGACGCTGGAAAAGAGGAGTGCGCGTGACTCGTGCAGGTAACATCTCTGGTAGGTTCGTCTCCGGCCCGGCGAACGATTGAAACAGAAAAATTTGTCCGGGATCGCTGCGCTAAGACTAAACAAAGGACGTGGGGTACGCAATGGGTTGCGTGGTTCAAGTCTCGAAATCGGTTAATCACCGCGAGCCGGCGACAGAGTTGAGATCCATGCGAGGAGCGCACTTCGTTCGTGGCCGGCAAGAGCAATCCTCCAAACCACGATCGCGTAGCCACAGATCAAGAGCGCGGTGAGCCCTGCTTTCGCCAGCAATGGGAGGTTGAGTGCCAGCAGCGGCAAAGGCAACGCGCTGACCAGCATCAAAGTTACGAACCCCGTCGAAAAGGCATGTGGCACAAGGGCCCGGGCTGCAAAGTAAAACAGAAGCAGTGCTTCAGCCGTAAGCCTCAGCATCCAGATGGCCGCAGCGCCGGCGATTCCATATCGTGGTATCACCCACCATGCTGCCGCCAGATATACGGGCACTTCGGCGAGGTGGAGCTTGCCGGGAACATCAGGACGGTGTGCTGCCTGGAGTAGTGCGTAAGGGATTTGCGCGAGGCTGTTAAAAAGAACGCCGACACTGAGCCAGCGCAGTACAGCTGTGCTCTTGAGCGCAAACACTGGTCCCAGCCATACCCTCAGCCCCTCCGGGGCGAAGATGATCAGCAGCATAACCGCCGGATAGAGCAGCGTAAAGCATGCTCGAACTCCGCGGCCGTATGTGACTTCAAGCTTGTGTTGATCAATCACCACAAGCGCAGCAAAGGCGGGAAACAGCACGCCTCCCAGAGCACCCGGGATGAGCCAGAGTTTGGTTACCAGTTCAAACGGGGTGGTGTAGTACGCCACCACTGATACAGAGAGGAAATACGTGATCAGGAATCGGTCCGCATATGTCATCAAGGGAGCGACGAGATTGCTCACCGTAATCCAGCCGCCGAGACTTAGCAGCTCCGATGTAACTCTCGAATCCCATGCGAACTGAGACCAGAGATCGTTCACGGTTGACTTGCAGAGGAGCAGATATGCCGCGCACGTGATGAACCGGCCAGCAACCAGAATACAAATGATGACAAAAAGGCTTGTGGAGAAGAATGACGCGACGAGAGGTCCCAGAAAACTGAAGCCGCCCATAAAGACGCGTACGCCGTTGACTGCAGCGAAGCGATGCTGCGCTTCCAGCACCCCCCGGAATGCTGTGGTGATAGTAATCAGGGGAATAGAGGCGCCCAGAGGATAAAGGGCCAGCACCGTTTCATGAAAGAGCGAAGGTGGTACTTTCAGTAAGGATGCAGCTATCCAGTTTACGGAACTGCATATTGCGATTGAAAAGCATGCACCGATTGCTGTCATCATCAGTACGGCGGTCCATATGGCTGCCGGAAGGCCCCGCTCTCGTCCTGACGCCAGGCGATCACTGACGACCTTAGTAAGCGCCCTGCCTAGTCCAAGGTCAAACAAGCTGAAATAGCCGACGAGCGCCCATGCGAGCGTGAGTACCCCGAAGCGCTCGACTCCCAGCCGCCGGATGAGCGGGGGAATCGTAAACGCGGCAATAACAAGTGGCGAGACCTGCCCCACCAGGTTCCAGACCGTGTTGCGTGCCAGGCTTTTACCGCGCAAGGCATGCAAAATCTGATCCGGTGGCTTAGCTGGTTCCGTGGGGGCAGATGACATTGCCTGTATGGTAACACCGCTTTTTAGGAGATCAGCGGAGCTCCCATCCGGCGGTCTCGGATATTGTAGTAAGTATGCAACTGGACGCGATGGTGGTCGGCGCTGGGCCGAATGGGTTGGCTGCGGCCATTCGTCTCGCTCAGGCAGGCATATCTGTGACCGTGTTTGAGGCTGCT
>JBAIYI010000194.1:0-2861 GCA_037915955.1 Terriglobales bacterium | reverse complement strand
ATTCTCCACGCCCAGTTCATGGTCCTCTCCTTTATCAGGGTCATTGATCAGTCAAGCCGGCAGGAATGGCAGAGACGCGACCCGGGCCACGTCTCTGCGCACTGGCTGATGAATCAGGTTTGTTCGGCTAGCGAGTTAGCGGTCGTGGTGCTTCTCGTGCTCCTGCTCGGGTTCTTTCTCGCGATCACGATCCCGGTTCTGGTCACGCCGGTGCTCGCGTTCCCGTTCGACCTCACGGCCGCGGTCGCGATCGCGCTCGTGTTCCCTTTCACGATCGCGATTATGATCACGTTCCTGTTCTCTTTCACGGTCACGATCGCGGTCGCGCTGCTGAGTGGAGGAGTTGTGGCCGCCGCGCCTGTCAGCGAATGCGGGCAGACTGGAGAACGTGGTGGCTCCCACAACAAGGATGAGGACCCAGATCAACTGCCTTAGGTTCCTTTGCATAGTCGTATCCTTTCCTGCATTGGATTTGGGGCGATTAAATTTGGGCGATTTCGATTAAAGATGCCCTGCGCGACCTGGCAGGTTGCGCTCAGAGCGGGTTCGCCGTGACTTGCTTAACTCCTGCGAACTAAGTGTTACTTGTGATTAAGGAGAGCGCGGAGGAGTTCTTCCTCCGCTGCTCCTGGCGCGGAACTTAATCGCCCGAAAAAGTTCCACACAGTAAGGTGAGACAAATGTCTTTCTCGCGCAGAACAAGAATCGAGAGTCTCTGCTGGGTTTGTAGCTGTTATGCAGACGGGATCTTCGGGTCAAAAACAAAATGCCCGCGGGATCAGTAATTGACGATCCAGCGGGCACTGTAATTGGGAAAGCTAATCAGATTACGCGACGAGCCTTAATCTCACGCGCCTCAACCTGCTTTCAGTTCGGACTCCTTTTCTGTCGCAACCGATGCCGGCGTCACGCGGACACCCTTCATCCCATTCAGCACCTCTTCGGCACGGGCCTGATAGTCAGGGACAGAGCTTGTCCACTTGCCCCACGCCTTAGGGTCAATCCGGTCGCCATTGTTGCCCAGCTTCTTCAGGCGTGCTTCGTCTTCCTGCGTGAGCACCTGATTGGGCAGCGGCCCCAGATTCTTCACATCGTCCGCCGTCACGCCAATCGCCTTGCCGACGCGCTTGCCGTAATCGTCATGCACCAGCAGCAGGTGCCAGATCATGCGTTCCTGCACATCGCGCTCGCATTGCGAAAGCAGGTTACCCAGAACGTTGACCAGTTCGTCGCGCTCCCAATCCTGCATGGTGGCGTAACGCGCACGCGCCTGTATGTAGTCATTGCGGCGTTCAATCACGCTCTGCGTGAGCGTGCCGCGGACCTCCGGCGGGTTGTTGGGTTTCCGTTGCGATTCATGCAGGCCGTTGTGAATCGACGGCTCAAAGTTCACGTGCGGATTCTGGCCATGACCCAGGTCCACGCCATACGACATCTGCCCGCCGCGTTGGTTGGTGTGCACCGCTCCGTTCACGCCCTTCGGCTGATTGACGGGAAGCTGCAGGTAATTTGGGCCCACGCGGTAACGCTGCGTGTCGGAATAAGAGAACGTGCGGCCCACCAGCATCTTGTCATCAGAGAAATCAAGACCATCCACGAGCACGCCGGTGCCCATGGCAATCTGCTCATTCTCGTTGTGATGGTCAGCCACGTTGCGGTTCAGCGTCATCACGCCGATGTGGCGCAGCGGATACTGCTGTTCCGGCCAGATCTTGGTGTCATCCAGCGGGTCCCAGTCGAGTTCCGGATGATCGCTGTCTTCCATCACCTGCACAAACATGTCCCACTGTGGGAACTCGCCGCGATCGATGGCTTCAAACAGGTCCTTCGACGCCGAGCCCAACTCCTTGCCCTGGACCTTGTCTGCTTCAGCCTGCGTAAGGCTGGCGACTCCACACCGCGGATGGAAGTGGTACTTCACCAGCACGGTGTCTCCGGCGGCGTTCACCATCTTGTAGGTATTCACGCCAAAGCCTTCCATGTGCCTGTAGCTCGCCGGGATGCCGCGCGGGCTGAACACGTGCGTGAGCATGTGCATCGCTTCAGGGGTCTGGCTCATGAAATCAAAAATGCGGTTCGGCTCCTGCCGGAACGTCACCGGATCGGGTTTCAACGCGTGGATCACGTCAGGAAATTTGATTGCGTCGCGAATAAAGAAGACCGCCAGGTTGTTGCCCACCAGGTCCCAGTTGCCGTCTTCGGTATAGAACTTCACGGCAAAGCCGCGCGGATCGCGCGCAACTTCAGACGAATCGCGCCCGCCAATCACAGTAGAAAAGCGCACCGCGAGCTGCGTCTTCTTGCCTTTCTGGGAAAAGATCTTGGCCCGGGTGTACTTGCTGGCCGGCTCGTCGCCGATCATGCCATCGGCTTCGAACTCGCCGTAGCAGACAAAGCCGCGCGCATGCACCACGCGCTCAGGAATGCGCTCGCGATCGAAGTGCGAGATTTTCTCCAGGAAGTGATAGTTTTCAAGCGTCGCCGGGCCGCGACTGCCGATCGTCCTTTGCGATTGATTATTGCTGACTGGATGTCCCTGGCGGGTGGTTAGTATGCGCTGGTCGTTCTGTGTGGCTGGATTGCCGTTTCCCTGCTGCTTTGAGCCGTTCTCTTTGTGTTTCGCCACTGGATACCTCCCGGAAGCTGCCGCTCCACTGATTAGGAATGTGATTGCGAAAATTGTTACTGAAGTTGATCGCGGAAAATCTTCATCTCTAAGTCTGATTTTATTTGCCGCCACCGAACGAAACAACACCGCTGGCCAGAGCTGATCACACCGGCGACGTGATAAAAAAATGGAGATGGGCGCGGATGCTCCTGGGATTCCGATTTCCGCGATAGTGGCGATTTCGTCTACGCGG
>JBAIYI010000763.1:0-1625 GCA_037915955.1 Terriglobales bacterium | reverse complement strand
GCCTGGAACTGCGGCGAGAAGGTATCCAGCTTGCCCACGCTGGCCAGCGGCGTAGTGTCATACGCCAGGGCGCCTACAGCCATGTCGCGCGTGGCGTCTTCAAATGCCGTTGCGCCTGCGGCATTTTGGACATAACGCATCTCAGAAGCGCGCGCACCCCCGTCCATAATCCACCAGTCGTCTTTCGTCGCGGGGCTCACAATCCCACCCCACCACTGGTGCGCGATGGAGTCAGCCAGCAGCCGATAGTTTGTCTTGTCGCTGATGTCGCGAGTGGCAATCGCCGTGATCTCCGGCGCCCACCACGCAGGCACCGTGTCATCCGGCAGTTCCACCACATTCAGTATTGGCGTGGGTGCAGGCCCGTAAACGCTGGAGAAAAACTCCATTTCCTTGATGGCCGTATCGCCGTAGGCGGGAGCCATGTTCTTCTTGGGATCGTGGAAGAAGACGTGCGTGTTTCCGCCGCCGTAAGTGTTTTCAACAAAAGGTCCGGCGATAATCGTCCCGGGAAAGCTGGGTTTCTGGTAGCTGAAGGTGGCCACTTCCTTGCCTGCGGTCGCCGGCCTTTCCGACTTGACTCTTCCGCTGCCAATCACCGCCGTTCCCGCAGGAGCGGTGATGTTGATGGTCGCCGTGAAGCGGTCAATGCCGTAGTTGCTCACGGGGAACCAGCGTCCGGGATAAAGGAGATAAGTTACGTCTTCCGCGATATACGCCAGCTTGAGCCCTTCCACCGGACTGTCATCGGCGTTCGCCAGAGCGCCTTCGTATTCAAACGTGAGCGTGGTCGTGGTGCCCTTGGGAATCGCTGTCGGAAAAGTCACCCGCACTGCGTTGTCCTGGGTCACGCGCTCGGCTGTCAGGGGTTTGCCTTTTTCGTCGAGAACCTTGGTGGTGTGCAGCGCGTTGTGCAGCTCAAAACTGGCGAAGTTGACATCTTCCAGCGTGGTGAACCTGACCCGCGCTTTTGCCGTAAGCCGGTGGGTCTTGGGGACGATCTCTGCGTCAATCTGGTAATCTTCCGCCCTGATGCGCGCCTTCTGGGCGAGCGCGGGCAGCGCCATGAAACACAAAATGGCGACAACAAGACAGGCACGTGGCAGGGGCCGTCGTGCAATTTGCATGTATTTCTCCAGAGCTGCTGGCGATATCAGCTTCGATGCTAATTCTTACAGAAAAGCTGCTCTCCTGCCACTTAACCCACCTTGTCCCAACACCAGCGGCGCCATTGTTCCTTCGGACGCGCTGCTGTGTACCATCCGTAGTCCTTAAGTACAGCAAAAGGCAGCTTTTTCGGCCAGTTTCTGAGATAATGTCATGGCTCTGGTGTTACTCTCACTTCAGTAGAGTGGATATGTGTCTCTTGCTGAAGGGCGGAACACCTCAATGACGTTTCTCTCGCGTGTTGTAACCCCTACGCGCAACCGCCGCCTGAATGAGCTGGCAGGTTTTCTTCTGCTTGCCTCCGCGGTCCTCCTGTTCCTCGCTTTGGTCAGCTACTCTCCGGCCGACCCCTCGTTCAATACGTCGGCATCGCCGTCTTCGCATGGCGCAAGCAACTGGATCGGCCTGTTCGGCGCGTACCTTAGCGACCTCATGATCCAGAGCGTCGGCATCTGTGT
>JBAIYI010000811.1:0-4576 GCA_037915955.1 Terriglobales bacterium | reverse complement strand
GCTCGAATCCAAGCGTGTACTTGCCGATGTACTCAGCGTCATGGAGCCCTTCGTTGATGATCACGTGCATCATCGAAAGCGCCAAAGCTACGTCAGTGCCCGGATTGATGGGCAGATACCAGTCGGCGGCCCTGGCGGTGCGCGTTTTGTAAGGGTCGATTACCACCAGCTTGGCGCCATTACGTCGCGCTTCTTCAATGAAAGGCCACAGGTGGATGTTGTTGCCGTGGACATTCGCGCCCCAGGCAATGATGTACCTCGACTGCACGTAATCCTGAGGTTCGGTTCCAAGGCGGCGACCGAGAACTGAGGTCATAGCCTCACCGCCCGCCGAAGAGCAGATGGTGCGGTTCAGCTGCGAAGCGCCGAGCCGGTAGAAGAAGCGATGGGCCATCCCGGCAAAGCTGAGGATCGCCATGTTGCCGGCGTACGAGTAAGGAAGAATGGATTCAGAGCCGAAATCAGCGGAAATCTGCTTGAACTTAGTGGCGATTTCGTTCAGCGCCTCGTCCCAGCCGATCCGAACAAAGTCTGAAGCATCGCCTTTGCCCTGCCCCTTCCGCGCAACGCGGCGCATGGGATAGAGCACGCGGTCCGGCGCATAGACGCGGTCCAGATACTTGGTGACCTTGGCGCAGAGGAAGCCGCGGGTCACCGGGTGAGCGGGATCGCCCTGGATGCGCGTAGCGCGTCCATCTTCCACGGTGATCAGCACTCCGCAAGCGTCGGGGCAATCATGCGGGCAGGCAGCGCGGACCGTCTTCTTCATAAGCATTCATTATAGGCCCGGTGTGCGTGTCTTTAACCCCGCGCATCTCTGCTAACTTTGGAGGAAGAGACGCGATTTCCCAGCCTTTATGGTTGCTGCAGCAGAGAGTACTTTGGTCGTGATGGCCGGCCTGCCCGGCACGGGCAAAAGCACGCTCGCCCGGGCCCTGGCTGCCAAACTCGGCGGCGTGGTGCTGGACAAAGACCAGATCCGCGCCGCGGTGTTTCCGCAGGAGCTGATTGAGTACTCCCAGCGTCAGGATGACTTCAGCATGGAAATGCTTTTCCAGACTGCAAACTACCTGATCTGCGAGGCGGGAGTGAAATGGGTGTTTGTGGATGGCCGCCCTTTCGCCCGAAGAGAGCAGGTGGAACGCGTAAGGCAGGCGGCCCGTGAGATTGGCTGTCAAATGAAGATCGTGCTGTGTCAATGCCCTGAGGAGACAGCACGCTTACGGCTTCAGCAGCCGCACCTGGCGGCCAATCGGAATTGGGAGCTTTACCAGAAGCTAAAGGCAGAATTTGAGCCGATCGAGGAGCGCCATCTGGTGGTCGAAACGGAGCGGCCATTGGACGAAGCGATTGCCAAAGCGTTGAGATTCTTGAAAGCCTGAATCAACTCGACCTCCTTTTCGGCCAAGCCGCCATTTTCCCTTGTTCCTCTCTGCAACGTTCACCCTCTGCCGCTCATCTAACACATTGACAATAACTCACTCAAGTCTAATAATGGAGTTGCTGTCATGGCAGGGATGCTGATTTAAAAGCACTTATAAGTTTTAAGGGGAGGCTCGAAAGCCATGGGAAAGATTATTGGAATTGACCTGGGGACCACGAATTCAGTGGTAGCCGTAATGGAAGGCGGCGAACCCAAGGTTATCGCCAACGACGAAGGCGGACGCACCACGCCTTCTGTTGTCGCGTTCAAGGCCGGCGACCGCCTGGTAGGGCAAGTAGCCCGGCGCCAGGCCATCACGAATCCGACCAACACTATTTATTCGATCAAGCGGTTCATGGGACGTCGCTATGACGAAGTAACCGATGAAATGAAGATGGTCCCGTACAAGGTGGTACAGCAGGGCGATCACGTGGCCGTGGTAGCGGAAGGCAAGGAATACACGCCGCCGCAGGTTTCGGCCATGATTCTGCAGAAGCTGAAGAAGGCCGCAGAAGATTATCTGGGCCAGGGAGTGACTGAGGCGGTCATCACCGTTCCAGCGTATTTCAATGACGCGCAGCGCCAGGCGACGAAAGACGCCGGCAAGATCGCTGGTCTCGACGTGAAGCGCATCGTCAACGAGCCGACCGCTGCCGCGCTGGCTTATGGACTCGACAAGAAGAAGGACGAGACTATCGCCGTATACGATTTCGGCGGCGGCACCTTCGATATTTCGATTCTCGAAGTCGGCGAAGGCGTGATCGAAGTGAAGTCGACCAACGGCGACACGCATCTGGGCGGCGACAACATTGACCAGCGCATCGTTGAATGGCTGGTGGACGAATTCAAGAAAGACGAAGGCCTGGACCTGCGCAGCAAAGGCAATGAGATGGCGCTGCAGCGTCTGCGTGACGCGGCGGAGAAAGCCAAGATCGAGCTCTCCACCACCATGGAGACTGAAATCAATCTGCCGTTCATCACGGCCGATGCCTCCGGTCCCAAGCACCTGGTGAAGAAGCTCTCTCGTTCCAAGCTCGAGCAGATGGTGGAAGACATCATCCAGCGCTCGGTGGGTCCGTGCCGCGCGGCCATGAAAGACGCCGGCGTAGAGACCAAAGACATTGACGAAGTGGTGTTGGTGGGCGGACAGACCCGCATGCCTCGCATCCAGACGCTGGTAAAAGAGCTGTTCGGCAAGGAGCCGCACAGAGGCGTAAACCCGGACGAAGTGGTTGCGATTGGCGCGGCAGTTCAGGCGGGCGTGCTGGCGGGAGACGTAAAAGACCTGCTCCTGCTGGATGTAACCCCGTTGACGCTGGCGATTGAGACCCTGGGTGGCGTGGCCACGCAGATGATCCCGCGCAATACCACGATTCCGACGCGCAAGACGGAGACGTTCTCCACCGCGGCGGACAGCCAGACGTCAGTTGAAGTGCACGTGCTGCAGGGCGAGCGTCCGCTGGCGCGCGACAACCGTACGCTTGGCAAGTTCCACCTGACCGGAATTCCGCCGGCTCCGCGTGGAGTGCCGCAGATCGAAGTCACCTTTGACATCGACGCCAACGGCATTTTGAACGTGACGGCCAAGGACCGCGCCACCGGCAAGGACCAGAAGATCACGATTACCTCCTCTTCCGGTCTGAGCAAGGAAGAAGTGGACCGCATGGCCAAGGAAGCCGACGCCCACGCAGCGGAAGACAAGGCCAAGCGCGAAGAGATCGAAGCGCGCAACCAGCTCGACAGCTTCGTCTACAACGTGGAAAAGATGCTGAAGGAGCATGGCGACAAGATCTCCGGCGATGACAAGAGCAACGTGGAATCCGCTCTTGCCGATGCGAAGAAAGCGTTGGAAGGCACTGACGTGGCCATCATGAACTCGGCCCGCGAGCGCCTGACGCAGGCGTCGCACAAGCTTGCCGAGGTCATGTACAAGTCGGCGCAGCCGGAAGCAGGCGCTGCCGGAGCAGGACCGGGCGCGGGTGCGGCCTCTGACGGCGCGGCAGGCCAGCAGCAGAAGAAAGATGAAGGCGTGATTGATGCCGAGTACGTGGACGTGGAAGACAAGAAGTAACCACGTTTCAACGATCTACGGTAACAGCGCTGGCGAAGCGGTGGAATCCCGAGGTTGGGTTCTTTAAGACGTTAAGAACCGTGAGGTGAACAACCGCGATTCCGGCCGCGGGTTAGTACTCATGAGAAGGGCGGCAGTGAAGCCGCCTTTCTCCTTCCAGGGCAACGAGGTGACAAGGTGAAAAAATTTCTGGTGATGAAATGGGTAGAAGGCCTGAACCAGGTGGCGGGCATGATTGCGATGCCTGGGCTGTACACGCTGGATGCCGCTCAGGAATTTTTGCTGCAGGCAGCGTCCTCCGAGCCGGAGGCACATTACCTGATTCAGGAAGTCGGGGCGGCGTAAATGCAAGATCCAACCACAAAGGACACTAAGGAGCACGAAGTGTGATCCTTTGCGTTGCTTCGTGTCCTTTGTGGTGAATCGTGATGTTCCGGAGAGAAGAGTGAGATACAAATCCCGTCGGGGTCTCAAGCTGTTTGCCGTGGCAGCGCTGCTGCCCGGCATGATTTCTGTTGCATCATCGCGCGCTCAGGTGCTGGACAAACCGGCTGCTGCGGTAAAGATGTCGGCAGCAGACCAGGCTACCGCGAAGCACATCGAACAGCTCGTTCGCAACTTCCTTCAGAACGTGCCCAAGAACGATCCCAAAGTGTTCCAGGAATTCTTTGCCGATGATGTGATTTATACGCGCTCGGCGGGCGTTACAGTGAACAAGGCGGAGATCCTCAAGAACATCGGCGTGCGTGCCACCAATGAGCCCGAAGCGACGTACGACGCTGATGACGTGACGGTGCATCCTTACGGCAACATGGCGGTCATCAACTTCCGCCTGATCCAGCACAACGGCGCTCAGACGAATTATTTCCGCAACACCGGAACATTTCTTAAGCGCAACGGCAAATGGCAGGCCGTGGCATGGCAGGCGACGAAGGCAGCCGACAGCAAATAGCAATTAGCAAATAGCCACTCAATTTCGATAACAGCAACAGCACGGGAACTCAGGAAATGGCGACCACCCAACAAAAGGACTATTACGGAATTCTGGGCGTGAAGAAAGGCGCCTCTGCGGATGATATCCG
>JBAIYI010000529.1:0-3941 GCA_037915955.1 Terriglobales bacterium | reverse complement strand
CTGACCAACAGTGCCGATCGCTGCCAGATGTTTTTCACCGAAGGACAGATCCACCACGCCACCTACGGGGCAATCAAAGGCGACGAGGCGGTCTACAAGGTGCTGAGCTGGACAGCAGGAAACTTCGAAATAGACTTCAAGGGCAGCAGCAAAGAGGAGACAACAACGCAATCCACTCAGGGCCTGCTGCTGGAAGGCCTGCGGCTGCTCGATGAGTCCAACCGCGACGCCGAAGAAAACGTGCTGGAAGCGTGAGCCAGGACGCCCGCCAGTGAAGACCGCCGCCGTACTCACCATCAGCGATTCATCCTTTCAACTGCTGCGACATGATCTCTCCGGCCCCGCCGTGGCCCAGGCGCTGGAAGGCGCCGGTTTCAGCGTAGTGCACAAAAGCGTACTGCCTGACGAAAAAGACAAGATCCAGGCGCGGCTGATTGAATGCGCGGAGATTACCCGCTTAGTGGTAACAACCGGCGGGACAGGGATTGCCCCCCGAGACGTAACTCCGGAAGCGACGAGAGCCGTGGTTGAAAAACTGGTGGAAGGAATTCCCGAGCGCATCCGAGCCGAAGGCGCAAAGAAAACGCCCTACGCCGTGCTGAGCCGGGGAATCTGCGGTATCCGCGGGAAGACGCTCATCCTCAATCTGCCGGGAAGCCCCGCTGGAGCCACCGAATCGCTGGCGGCGGTGATCGGGCTGCTGGGACACATGCTGGATCTGCTGGATGGGAAGACGGGGCATTAGAAGAAGCAGACAGCAGTCAGCATTCAGCCCCGAGACGCTTTATTTAATCCTAAAAAGAACCTTTGAAACACAGAGGAACTGCCGACGCAGAGGAACCGAGCAGGCAGAGGATCCTGCCTCTTGTGTCTCAGTCACCGCTCGCGGTTGTCGCCGGGGCGGCTTCTGGTTCGCGTTCGAAGGCGCTCTCGCGATAGACCTCGGCGACTTCGATCTTGTAATACTCGTACCAGCGCTCGCGGCCCTGTTTCTTGGCGGCGACGTGGTTCATGTCAGTGCGCCACTGCTCCAGAGTTTCGCGGTCGCGCCACCAGACCAGAGTGAGGCGCTCGCCGTCTTCGGCACGGAAGCTCTTGGCGGCCACGAAGCCGGGCTTGTCCTTAACGTATTCAGAGAGGAAGTTGTTCATTTTCGCGTAGTCCTCGCCGGCGGAGGAGGTGAGTTTGGAACGAAAGAGGATGACGATCATGAGAAATTAGACTTCGCGGAGGCACTTGGGGTGACAAAATTTGTGCAAGCCGGCGATTCCAGTTTTTTTACCTCAGCGGCTAAAGCCGCTCTTCAGATACCCGCATCACCGCAGGCCTGAAGCCTGCTCCACCCGTATCAACGTGAGAAATAGCCGGTCTTGGCGCGGATAATCAAGTCTTTTTCTTTGCCTCGAATCAAAACTTTACGGAAGGTGCTGTCTTTCATTGGGCGAGAGGGGTAGTAGGCGAGCTCGTAGGAACTGCGCAGCTCGTCGGCGATCTCGCGAAGGTAATCGTGCGCACCCATGGCTGAGGCGTCGAAATGGCGGCCGCCGGTTTCTTTGGCCACACGGTCCATTACGCGAATGCCGTACTGGTTACGGGCGGTCAGCTGGCCGCGTTTCGTCTGAGTGGTCCGGATGCAGAACACAGGAACATTATGGGCCTGGGCCGATTCAATGGTGGACATCATGTCATGCGAGCTGGAGTTATCTTCTCCGTCGCTGAAGATCAACAGGGCTCGCCGGCCCTGCTCTTTGGCCAGTTTTTCTTCGACCGAATAGAAGATGGAATCGTAAAAGGCAGTACCGAGTTCGCGGTCCGTGCGCGGGCCGATCTCCGGAAAAATCCGCTCGCCATGGTCGTATTCGCGCAGGTGCTCGAGCACTTCCGGCCCATTCTGGGAATAATCGCTCACTAGGCGCAGATGATTGCCAAATCCGATCAGGAACACCTTGTCATTGGGGCCGAGCACGTCTTTGAGGAAGACCTCAAGATCGTGGCGGTGCTTTTTGTAGAAGTGCTCCTGGCTGTCACTGAAGTCCACGATCAGGCCAAGCGTGAGAGGCACATCTGTACTGCGCACAAAAAACGAGATCTTCTGCGGAACATTGTCTTCCAGAACTTCCAAATCATCCTTTGTGAGCGTTTCAATCAAACCGCCCTTGGAATCGCGGGCGGAAAAGGACATATTCACCAGATTGGTGTTCACACGGAGGCGGTCCTGCGCGGAGCAGAGTGTCGAGATCGCGAGACAAAGAACAGCAGCGGCCCGGAGCATAGTCCCCTCCCTGAGAGAGTTATACGTTCCGGCTCTGGTTGGGAATGCAAAGAAAACACTAATTTGGCGGGCAGGAATGGCCGAGCGGGGCGCTCGGCACAAAATGAAAAGACGCGGCTGCCCGCGTCCTTGAGTTTAAAACTTTGGATTTGTTTATGCGTCGGCCGTGACTTCAGGGAACTTGAGCTTGCACTTGGCCAGGGCTTTATTCAGCATGTCTTCGATTTCCGGCTCTTCAGAGTTGCGAGCCATGGCAAGTTCGGTTACCAGCAGGTAACGGGCGCGTTCCAGCATCTTCTTCTCACGGAAGGAGAGCGGCTTTTCCTTGGCCAGGAGCAGCAGGCTCTTGAGCACTATGGCCACTTCCAGTAGAGAGCCGGTGCGCATCTTGTCAGAGTTTTCCTTGAAACGATATTTCCAGTCCTGGTGGTTATCGCATTTGCCGTCACTCAGGAAGGCGAGAATCTTGGTAACTTCGCCGTTTTTGACCACCGGCCTGAGACCCACGGTGCCCACGTTGTTGAACGGGACTTCCACTTTCAGAGCGCTGGCTTTGATCTTTAGGAGGTAAAACTTCTGTACGATGGGACCGATTGTGCGGCTGCTGATCTGCTCAATGACTCCGACGCCATGGTTGGGATAAACAACCTTGTCGCCGATTTGAAAGCTTAGTTGACCATTCATGAAACACCCAAAGAAGCGTAACTCTCTGCGGGGAAACGGCTTAGACAAAAAACATTATAAACTTTTTGAAGTCTGAAAGCAAGCTTTTATAGGCAAGCAGCAGGTGATCTCATAAATCTTTCGGTTACATACCTTTACGGGGTAGGACTAACACCAGCGGGTGGCGAGGTTTATAATTGCCTTTTTGGTAACCGGCCGGAAAGAAGCTCCGGCAGGAAGAGCACTTTTTTCCCTAAAAAATGCCAGAGCATATCAAGAAGAAACTGGAAGAAGAAATCCGCGCCCTGGAACACGAACTGGCGCACGAGCTCCCTAAGGAAATCAAGAAAGCTGTTGCCATGGGTGACCTGAGCGAAAACGCCGAGTACCACATGGCCAAGCAGAGGCAGGAGTTCGTGAATGCCCGGCTGGGCCAGCTCAAGAGACGCATGAGCGAGCTGGCGCTGGTGAATCTGGCCAACATACCGCGTGACCGGGTGGCTTTCGGCTCAAAAGTTCGCGTGTTTGACAACTCAAAAGAGGAAGAAATCGACTATAAGTTAGTAACCAGCGAAGAATCCGACGTCACCAAGGGGCTGATCTCGACGACGTCCCCGATCGGCAAGGCGCTGATGGGCAAAAAAGTGGGCGATACCGCGGTTGTGGTGACCCCGAACGGGAACCGCGAGATGGAGATTTTGCAGTTGACCACCATCCACGACGAAGGGGCGCAATGACCTGGACCGGAGCTTTCGGCCGCACCTGCCGGGTACTTCTGAACGCGATTGTGCGTGGTCTGGCCCTCACCCGCATCTCACCGAACGTACTCACATTCATTGGACTGGTGATCAATACGATTGCCGCGTTGTTTTTCGGCTTCGCCAATGCTGAGAACCACAACCGCATGTTCCTGTATGCCGGGCTGGTGATCATCGGTGCCGGAATCTTTGACATGGTGGACGGCCGGGTGGCCCGCGCCACCAACCAGGTGACCGCCTTCGGCGGC
>JBAIYI010000510.1:0-2476 GCA_037915955.1 Terriglobales bacterium | reverse complement strand
TCGATCCACCGCAGCCTGTCAGGACAAGAGCAAACAGAGCACTGAAAAGTGTTACAAAAAGAACCCGTTTCATTGGGCCTCCAGATTTTCTCAAGTATTTCTTCTTAAGTGGCGAGAGTGGCACGTGGGAACTAGGGTACTACTTACCTCGGCCTAAGTGGACTGGAAAATGCAAAATTTTTCCCACATGGCCGGTCCTTTGGTACATGCGCCAATCGGACAATGCCGAGTTGTACCTTGAGCTTCCTGCACTCGGTCAGCCCCAACTTCGCTCATCGGACGCGAGCATCCGCGCCGTCTGGCCATTGTTCCACCTTCCGCAGAACACCTTAGCTCACAGGCGGTTCCTCTCTGCAGGTTTTGTCGGATTGTCAAAGATTCGAACAGACCGGTGAAAGAACGGTCCTTCAGGGCCGCGCTCGTGCACTTGTGACCTTGCTGGCTAACCACAGTTTGATGTTCGATCGCAGGAACTCCAGTGGGACGCAGCCGTTTTCAAGGACCCGGTCATGGAATTCACGAATGTCAAACTTCGCACCCAGTTGCTGCTGCGCATCGCTGCGCAGGCGCAGAATCTCCAGACGCCCGATCATGTATGACGGCGCCTGTCCCGGCCACGAAATGTAACGGTCAATTTCTCCCTGAGCTTCCGCTTCAGACACCACGGTGTGCGACATCAGGTACTCGAGCGCCTGCTCGCGCTTCCAGCCCCGAGTGTGGATGCCTGCGTCTATCACCATACGGGCGGCGCGGAAGGCCTCACTGGCGAGCATTCCCATGCGGCCCACGTCGCTCGCATACAATCCCATTTCGTCCGCCAGGCCCTCGGCATAGAGGGCCCATCCCTCGCCAAAGCCGGAACTGAAAGTGTTCCTCACCAGCGGGTGAAGGTCGCGTCGTTCTTTCGCAATTGCGCCCTGCAGATGATGGCCAGGGATGGTTTCGTGAAAGGCAAGGTTTTCCGTATCGGCACGCGATTTGGTTTCCGGCTGGTAGAGGTTGATGAGGAAGATGGCCGGACGGGATCCATCTTCCGGCGGGCTAATGAGCTGGCCGGGCGCGCCGGCCTTCTGGCGAAATTCCGGATACGGCTGGATGACCACCTCGGCTTTGGGCACGCGGCCAAACCACTTTGGTGTTGCGGCTTTGGCGCGATCAATTGCAGCCTGCGCCGTGCGCAGAATTTCGTCGGCTGAGCGGTAGGTATAGCGGGGTTCGGTGCGCAGTTGGGGCAGTAGTTCCGCCAGCGGCGCGCCGCCAAAGCTGTGCTGTGAGATGGTCCGCATTTCCGCCTCAATGCGGGACATCTCCCTGAGCCCGGTTTCAAATACTTCGTCTTCGCTGATGTTCAGCGTGGAAAAGCCGCGCAGGGTAGCGCGATAACACTCCCGGCCGTTGGGAATATCAGATAGGCCGATCGTCTCCCGCGCCTGCGCAAGATAGGTGGTGGAAAGGAAGTTGCGGTATCGGCGTATGGCTGGATTGATTTCCCGGCTGATGACGCCGGCCAGTTCGCGGCCGAATTCCGCATCCTTATCGCGCTGCGCGGGCGAGTAGAATGGCGATTTTTCGGGCGGCATGGAAGTCAAATCGTCGAGCTGCCTGATCACGTTGCGGACGATCACCTTGGGCGCGCTGTAATGCTGCTGCAACCCCTGGCGCAGGTTGGTGATCTCGCGATCAATGTATCTGGGCAGCGCTCGCGCCCTTGCCAGCGCCTGCCGTCGCAATTCCACAGTGCCGACCGGTTGGATTGAGGCAAGATCGGTGTACTCCGCCTGCCAGCCGTTCACGTAGGAAGCCACGTTCCACAGCTCAAAATGGCATACGCGCTGTTGCCGCTCGCCCTCAAGTGCCTCTCTCAGAACGCCGTAGGTTATCCATTCTGGATGGCCTTGGAGCGTGCTGGCATCAATGGCGAGCAGGCGCTTGGAGAGCGCATCAAATTGCGCCCGGATACGGCGAACACCATCGAGCGAATTGTCGGTAATCTCGCCATGATGTGCCCCGGGAATGCCTTCCTGTGTCCCAAACTCCGGCGTGAGCGCCAGCAGCGTTTTGAGGTAATCGTCCGCAAGCGTGTTGACCGCGGAAATGGCCGTTGGAGCCGCGCTCGAGCTTGCGGCTGTCTGCGGCGTAGTGCCGCTGTGATCTCCCGCGATCTGGGCAGGCGCGCCGCCGCAAAGACCAAGTACCAGACCGGCGCACGCGGTCAGTGCCGTTTTCATTTGCTTTTCTCGATTGGCTGGAATTTAAGTGCTGAGCCATTCTAATCCCAAGCAGGCCAGATTCCACCTAAAGTAACGTGGACGTTAGCCGTCCAGAGACATAACCTGAGAAAGAATGAGTCGGGCGAGTTCAAGGCGCGTGGCGGCGACCACAGCAGCGTTTGCTTGCATTGTAATCCTGGTCGCGAGCGCGGTGGTTCGCTGGAGTTCACTGGACGGACTGTCCGGATTCGCGTTTTTTCTTTTCC
>JBAIYI010000423.1:0-2938 GCA_037915955.1 Terriglobales bacterium | reverse complement strand
GGTCTTAATGCACGCCAAAATCTTTGAATGTTGTCGCTCAAAACTTAAGGGGCACTCTGCCGAGTGCCCCGTTCCACCCTCCGGTATGCGCAAACACCCGTTATCCTGCGGTGGCTCCTGCTGCCATAATCTTCCCGATATTGTCAGGCGAGAAGAAATCCTCCACCCGCACTGCGTGCGCCAGCACGCCGAAGAACCTGCTCTTCTGCTCGGGATTGAACTGCAGCGCAAAGAGCAACTGGGCGAGCTCCTGCGGAGGAGGCTCCAGAGCAGCCAGCTGAGATGTCATTTCGTAATAAGCCATCTCGGAGTCATTGCGTTTCTTTTCATAGGCAGCCAGCGCCTGGTCCAGGGGTTCTCTCCCGTTCAGGCCGCGATCAATGGCTTCTGCCAGCCATTCGGCGCTGCGCATTGCATCGGTGATCCCCGATGCGGTGCACGGGTCTTTCTGGTAGCCGGCGTCACCCACCAGAGCCCATCCCGGTCCATACGGTTTACGTACATGGTAGGGAATCACGCCGCCGGTGAACCGACCTTCGCGCTTCCCGGCCCGCATTCGCTCGGCGAGTTCGGGTACGTATTGCTCGATGGTTTCGCGGTGGTGCCGTTCCACATCTTTCCTGACCTCCGCGATCTCGCGTTCCGGGAAAGCGACGCCAATCAGCGTTAAATTGTCATTCGTGTTGTACGCAAAAATCACACGATACGGCCGCAACCACAGGTGCCAGCCTTTCATCGGAACGCCGCTCCAATAGGAGTACCAGGAGCCTTCCAGGCCCGGGCTGCTCTTGTACTCGGGAGCGTTTACGCCTTTTGCGACGACCGAAAACATGCCGTCAGCTCCGACGACAATTTTTGCTTTCTCCACCACGTCGGCGCCTTTGGAATGGCCGCGGATCCCGGCCACGCGATCGCCGTCCCACACCAACTCCTGGACGGAAAAACCTTCTCTGAGTTCAACGCCGGATTCCACCGCAGCGGCAGCCAGTATTGGGTCCAGGACGATCCTTCTTGGCGCGAACGCAGTGTTCACCCCATCGACGGGCGGTACAGGCCCTGTCAGCGAGAATGCGCCGTAATCGAAATAATCGTGTGTTATGGGTGGGCAGCCTGTGGCTTCCAACCGATCAAGGATGCCCCAGCGCTTCATGGCTGCGGCGCCTGCCTGGTGCATAAAGTGATTGGAAAACGCCATGTCACTGGGGAAAGTGGTCCGGTCCACCATCAGGACCTTGTAGCCCTTGCGGGCCAGAAGCATCGCTGTGGGCGATCCGGCACAGCGTGCCCCCACGACTATCGCGTCATACATTAGGCTCTCCTTGCCGCGAAGCATACACTTTTTCGGCGCTCGCGGTGGTGAAAATTTCTTCCGGTCGATCCCTTATAGTGCGGGCCCGGCGATCAACGTATCATTCTGGCCGCGGATGAAATTCGGTCTGCGCGCATGCCGGAAATGCTCTAGAATGCCTCGGCACTATACAGACGAGAGGTGGCAATGCCAAAGGTTTATCGCTCCAGCGTGATTGAGGCGCCGGTTGACGCCGTGTGGCAGTATATTCGCGACTTTAGCGGGCTGCACAAGTGGTTTCCGGGCGTTTCCGATACCAAGCTGGAAGGGAACAAGGGAGCAGATCAGGCCGGTTGCGTGAGGAACTTTGGATTGCCTGACGGCGGACGCATGCGCGAGGAGCTGCTGGAATTTTCTGACCAGGAGCATATATGCGCGTATCGCATGCTGGATGGCGCTGTACCCATGTCGCGCTATCACGCCCGCGTGCGTCTGATGCCCATTACGGACAGCAATCGCACATTTGCCGAAATGGCTGCCGATTTTGACTGCGCGCCCGGACATGAAGAGATGGTCTCAGGTTTTCTCTCCAGCACCTATGATGGTGCGTTCGCGCAGATCAAGCAGGGTGTGAAGAAGTAGCAGGAAAATGTCCCAGAATTTCTTTTCGGATGATTCCGTTCCACTGGAGCTGCTGCGCCGGCGCGCCTTCAACCTTCGCTGGGCCCAGCAGCCGGAGGGCGTCATCCCCCTCACGGCCGCCGATCCCGATTTTGCTGTCTCGCCCGCCATTCAGGAAGTCCTGATCCGCTATGTCCGGGAAGGTGTGCTGAGCTATGCTCCGGCCGAAGGCCTGCCGGCATTCCGCGAAGCCGTCGCCGAATGGATGCGCAGCACCCGCAATATGGCGTGCACGGCGGATTCTGTCTTCGCGACCGATAGCGCTGCCTCCGGCATGGCTGTGCTGGCCCGCGCCAGCCTCCAGCGCGGCGACGAGGCGCTGGTACCTGCGCCAGTGGACTTTCTATTGCAGTACACGGTTCGCCAGGCCGGCGCAATTCCTGTTGCGGTACCTGTCACGCGCGAGACTTCGGCGGAAGAATTCATTGCCGCCATGAAGGCGGCCCTCACCCCGCGCACCCGGATGCTGTGGCTGTGCAGCCCTCACAATCCTTTGGGGGTGGTTTATTCGCGCGAGTGGCTCCAGAAGGTAGGCCAATGGGCTGTAGAGAATCGGCTGCGGATTGTCTCTGACGAGATATGGTCAGACATCATTTACCCGCCGGCTGCCCATTGCGCCACGGCATCAGTTTCTCCGGAGATTGCGCGCAACACCGTTACGGTTTATGGCTTCTCCAAAAATTTTGCTCTCGCAGGATTGCGCGTCGGTTGTCTGATCTGCACGGATCCGGAATGGTATAAGCAGATCGTGGCGGCTTCTGACGCGGAGAGCACGGTGTACGGCGTTTCTGTGTTGTCTCAAATCGCCGTGATTGCGGCGGTCACAGATGGCCGTGACTGGCTGAAGGACTTCGTTCGTCATCTTCAGGCGCAACGCGATTATGTAGTCCAGCGTCTCGCTGCCTGGCCGGGTGTGAAAGCCTACCCCCCGCAGGGAACCTACGTGATTTTCCCTGATGTGCGCTCCCT
>JBAIYI010000434.1:0-3764 GCA_037915955.1 Terriglobales bacterium | reverse complement strand
GTGCCTTCTTCATAGTCGTTCCAGGTAACGATGATCAGCGCCGGAAGCTGGTGCGAAGAAGAGTAGTGGCGGTTGATCACCGCAAAAGTATAGAGCCATGTCTGGCCGCAGTTTTCCGGAATGCGCCGTCCGCTGCCCCAACTCGCTCGCTCATCATTGAAGCCCTTGAACACCGATCCAACGGTCAGCTTATCCGGGCTGCGCTGGGCACGCGCATAAAAGCGCTCCAGATACTGGAGGCCCTCAGGATCGGAACCGCTCACAGTCTCCGGCGCCAGCCAGGAGAATGCTCCATTGTCATTCGGGTTGTCGAACGCACCCGAGTTGCGAAAGATGAACATGGGATTCAGGCGCAGCTGGGAGCGGACGCGGCCCCAGTCGATGGGAAACTTTTCGCCATCGAAGAAAAACACCAACGGCCGGCCCTGCGAGCGGACGTAAATGTTGGAGCCCTCGTAATTCCTCTCCGCGTATTGCAGATACGAAAGTGCCAGGCCCGTCACGTCGCAGCCCTTCTTCATGCAGTCCCTGAACGGTCCGCCGTCCACGGAGACGCCGAAGCCGAAGCCGCGCTCCTGGCTCTCGCGGAACAGACGATCCGTGGCCTGGCTGCTCACTCCGTGATCGGGACCATACCAGTCCACGATTGCTGCATCAATGCCGCGGGACATCATGTCCTTCACCTGGCTGGCGATCTGACGGGGATCATCCGAGTGGTAGCCGACCTGCACATGCTTCGAGTCGCCGAACCAAGGCATCACGCGGACATAGATCTTTGTCGTGGCGCCGGGATAGAGCAGGGATCGAATGGGCAGCCGGCTCACGTGCGCATTGCTTTCTGCCGCTGAAGTGTTTGCCCTGGCTTCATCATCCATGGACCGCTCTGGCCCTTGCGCGAGTGCAGCAAGTGTAAACAGACATGCAACAAGCCCGAGAGCTGCCGCGCGTACAAACTTCATCGCCATGGAAAACCTTCCTGGGTAATTTTCAGATGGTCTGGCTTTATTAAGAATCAACCCATGGCGTGCGAGTTTGTTGTTGGTAAGTAGATCAAGCAATCAGTGGAGCCGCGTAACACGCATTAAGGCCGATGTCGCCGACGCAGCTTCACGAGATATGGGTGTTGCTCCGCCATCGGTTACGGAGTCGTTCGCAACGGAGGCGTAGAGACGCGGCATGCCGCGTCTCACTGCGTCCCTTAGCGACGAGCTTGAATGCAAGATGGACTCACTCGCAGAGGGTTGTTCAAAGTGCTGTTCGCTTCGACCCCTTGATTCAAGATGTAAGACGTTCTCACGTTCATCGCCGAAACGAAACAGTGAGACGCGGCATGCCGCGTCTCTACGCTTAGGGTGTGAACGGTTCCCGAGAAAGGGCTGTCGATTTAGACGGCGGATTCTCGACCCGTCCAATAATGACGTGGTCCAAAAATGAAGGGGAATCACTGAAAGGAAAAACGGCGACGCCGGGTTGCAGAGGACGCGACCTACCTTCCCACCCCGTTCTGCACCAGCAGGACGAGGATCGCCACCAGGAAGATCAGGGCGAAGATAAACGCGTTGTTGCGCTCTTTTTCCATGCGTGTGAACCCCGCGGCTAAGTAGATGCAGACTTTCGCGCCGGGGTTACAGCCTTATTTTCGAGGCAATCAGAACTGCGAGGATAAGGATTTTGTGAGCCCGAACATTACTGAGGTTATGCGTGGCCGTCTCGTGCGGAAGCCGTGGCTTTCAGGTGCTCCATGAATGCTTTCTGCACGCGGCTAAGAAAATGTCCGCGCAGCGTGGCGATACCAATGGTTCGTGAAGCGCGCTCGTCCGCCACCAGAACAAAGCTACAGTCCGGGCGTTTTTCCAGGGCCATCTCCGGAATAACGGAAATCCCCAGGCCGGCGCCCACCATTCCCAGAATGCTGCTGAACTGGCCGCTTTCAAAGATCACTTGCGGCGAAAGGCGGGCGCGCTTGCAGATCTCAATGGCGGTTTCCCGGAAACAGTGGTCGTCGCGGAGCAGGAGAAATGGATCTTCTCGCAACTCGCGAATCAGCAGGCTGCGCTTCTTTGCCAGCTTGTGTTCCGCAGGCAGGATCGCATAGAGACGTTCTGTGCGCAGTGAGGCGCATTCCAGATCATGCCCGCGCATGGGCAACGCCAGAATGGCCATGTCAATCAGCCCGCCGCGCAGCCGGTCCAGCAGGCGCGCCGTCACGTCTTCCACTACGGTGATCGAAGCTTGCGGATACTTGCGTGAGAAAGAGGCAATGCGTGAGGGCAGAAAATACGGCGCGATGGTAGGAATCACCCCAACGCTCACCGGTCCTGAAACCGTCGCTTGCCGGTCGGCGACTTCGTCCTTGGCTGCTTTCATTTCAGTGAGGATGGTGCGCGCACGCGGTAGGAAAGTCTGTCCCGGATCGGTAAGGCGCACGGAACGTCCCAGCCGGTCAAACAGGCGCACACCCAACTCTTCTTCCAGCTTCATGATCTGCTGTGAGAGTGAAGGCTGCGCTACCTGCTCACGCTCTGCCGCCCGCGTGAAACTCCCCGTCTCCGCGACCGCGCAGAAATACCGTAGTTGATGTACTTCCATAGACGAAACCTATTAAGAGGATGCTTATTATATATTTGACAGATAGATTCCACGCAACTATTTTGTGCAGATCAAACGCGCCGACTCCGGCGGGGCGAGGAGTGAAGGCCGGGCATCCCGGCTGTGCGTCCATGAATGTCACCAGCATCCAGGAATCGTTCTTCAGCGCTGCTTTGCAGCGGCACGAGCACGTGATTGTCTATCTGCTGAGCGGGCTGAAGATCACCGGTAAGGTCCGTTCGTACGACAAATATTCAGTTGTGCTGGAGGAGAAAGACCAGGAACAGCTGGTCTTCAAACACTCCATCTCGGCGGCGTTTCTTTGCCGCAACAAGCAATGTGAGGAGTGCGCGGCAAGCTAGCGCACCGCGCTTCTTTTCTGATCTGTTCAGTCGGGGTTCATCGGCTGCGAGGTTTACGCGGTCGCTTTTCTGGCTTCGCCCTGATGACCGTCGCGCGAAGGCGACGACATTTCAGTATTGAGCCAGCGTTCCACCAGCCGCTGCAGGCAGGCCTGTCCGCAAAGATGTTTCACCGTGGCGTCATGCGCCATCATGTTTTCCCAGGGATAGATCTTGAAGAGTTCGCGCTCCGCCGCATCTGGATGCGGGCTGTACGGTTCGGTCCAGGCCAGCCACCAGTGGTCGACGTTCCCTTTCTGCTTGCCACAAACATCACAGTTGAAAGTTTCCGTCCACATTGATTGAATCGCCTTCATCGCAGGGGATTGTTGCTTCACGGTACCTGAGAACGCTTCAAGACGCAACTTGAATCAGAGTTCCAGAAAATGGGAGATTCGCTGCACTCCGAAAAGGGCAATCTACAGATTCTGGAAGCACGGTTTCCTTATCTGTATTTAGTACTGAGTTTAAGCCGTTTTTTCCACAAAAAAGCGTGATTTCCTAGCTTTTAATACGGCGTTCACCATTAGAGAATCAGTGCTGATTAGCATCTTTGCCGGACACAAAAAAGCATCGTGTAGCGGTTCAAAAAACAGAGCTGCGCGAGTAAGATGTGTCCCGGTTTTTTACTGGCATTCCCCACTGTTTCATTGCCAACCACTTTCACTAGGAGAGAGAGGGCATGATGTCAAGCTTTGTGAGGTCTCTGCGACCGCTCATGGCAGCGCTGCTCACGCTGCTTTGCGGGACTCTGTTGTTAGCGCAGTCCACCAC
>JBAIYI010000522.1:0-9887 GCA_037915955.1 Terriglobales bacterium | reverse complement strand
TTGTCTGCCCTGGGCGTTCCCTGCTTCGGGCCGATTCAGGATGACCGCTTCTACTTCAATTATCACCACACGGCCGCCGACACGCTGGATAAGGTGGTGCCACGCGAGTTGCAAGAGAATGCCGCGGTCATGGCGGTGCTGGCATACACGCTTGCCAACCTGCCGAATGATCTAACCAGGCCGGCGCCTAAGACAGCTACAGGTTTCTGATCGTTCATGGGATAGAGTTCGTGATCGCTGCGGCGTCGACAAATGGCTCTCGGCGGCGCGCTTCTTCAAGATCCGGGCGTGGGGCAGCCAAGGCCTGCGAGTTGTGCCGCGCGCAGTCAAACTGCCAACCGGCCAAGCCGGCGCGAGAGTCGGCACATGCCGGGAATTCTCGGGGCTAATTTCCCTTCGGATGCCACACATTCAGCATCGTGGGCTCCTGCTTTCTTATCACAATGCTGTACTTCTCCTGGTTGGCATTGCTCACCAGCGTCAGGTCTATTCTCTCCACCGGGCTGCGCTCGAAATCGATTGGGTAAGGACTGTCGCGATAGAAGACCTGCACGCCCGGCGTTGCGTCAGGCATCTCATCTTGCCATTGCTGCTGCATCTTGTGGGCAAGCACGAGTTGAGCGTCGGTAGGCGAGGCCGGCTGTGCAATCGCGCTGGCCGCAAAGCCATTCAGCAGGCACCCGCCAACGCACAGATCGCGCACTTCTTCGATCGCAGCGAGCGCATCGCGCAGCATCACATTCTTATCAAAGATAAAGAAGACATGGGTAACGCGAATGTCCGGCTCCAGATGCGAACGCGAATCGTCTTTTCCGTAGGCGACCAGAACGCGTACCAGTCCAACTGGCGTATCGCGATAAAAGACGTCGTAAATCTTCTTGTACTCATCCCGGTATTTATCAAACTCCGCGGGCGATATCAACCGCTCAATCGCGGGTACGAAATACTGCCCCGGGCGTCCCACTCGCCGACGCAGGTCGCTCATCGTCTCCCAGAGCACAAACCCGTTCGAGACCACTTTCCTTGGTTCCTTCTTCGTGGAAGAACCTGTCGAATGCCGTGGTAGTGAGTTGTCCGAGCTTTTTATCTGCGCCGCGCCGAACGTGGAACCTGCAATTGTAAGGATCAGGAGAGCAACCGAGGAAAGAGGAGTGCGCATACTGGCGTGCCTCAGATCAGGCGGGCGAGCAAGATCTCTCGAGTCGCACCAGCGGCCCGGAAGGGTATGCAGCAAGCCGCCCGGATTGTGATCCAAGTTTGCGCCTGAAGCGCGGGGCGGCGCAAGTCTAGCAGCTTAAGTCAGACGAAGCCTGTCAGCTGGTTTCTGCCGGGAGTTTCTAGCCCTGCTTCGGAACGATGCACCGGAATCGGTTCACAATTCCAGCCCACGCCGGCAGCTTGCGGACGAATGGCTGGAAGCTGGTCCTCAGGTACACGTCCTGAGGTGTTTATTTACAAGATTTAACCTCATAAGAAACCTGTTCCGTAGTAAAGCAACTTGTGTCTTAACAGAGTGTTAGCCAGATCAGCTGGTTTGGTCAGCAACAAAGGTAATCTAACCGCCCAGGCTGAACGTGGCTAAAGTATCCGGGTCTTATCGGGCCCGGGGTCAGAGCGACCAGAGATGAAGAAACTCTTACAACTCGGGCTGGCGGTCACAGCTTTGCTTGGGGCTTCGAAAATCTGCGAAGCGCAAGATTTGCCCCATATCTGGGACCTCACGCCCACGGTCGCCCTGCCTGCTCCATCGCTTCTTTCACCTTCGCCGGCCCTGCAGCCGGTTATGATCAAGCCGGTGGTTAAACCGGCGGCGCCCTGCGCCAAACAATATGAGCCGTTCGATGTGGACGACTATAACGGCCCCTTGAATGAACTGGTCGCGCGCTTTTCGCAAAGGGTGGATAGCGCCACTGTGCGCATGCCCCGCCACCCTTCTGCTCTTCGCCCCTGCTCCCTGAATGCCGCGGAAAAATTCCGCATGTTCATCAACGACAATACGGATCCGCTGAACTTCATTGGCTCGTCGTGGGATGCCGCCGTATCACAGATCACGCACGACGACCGCGCTTACGGACAGGGAGCGTCCGGTTACGGCAAGCGCTATTCCGCCGACCTCGCTGACAATTTCACCGGCGACTTCTTCGGCATATTCCTCTATCCATCCTTGTTCCGCCAGGATCCCCGTTACTTCCGCATGGGTGAGGGCAGCGCAAAGGCCCGTTTAGGACACGCACTGGCCCATCGCTTCGTAACCGAGAGCGACTCTGGCAAGCGAACGTTCAACTACTCAGAGTGGATGGGCGTGATCAGCACCAAGGCGCTGACCAATCTCTATCATCCGGACAACCGGCGCGGCTTTGGCCCGACTGCGAGCCGCGTGGGCGTGAGCGTGGCCAATGACATGGCCTGGGATGTGCTGCGCGAGTTCTGGCCTGAAGTGGCGCACAAGTTCCACCTGCCTTTCCGAACCCACGAACCTGTTGCCATGCGCGCTCCGGTCCCCATGCCCTTCCGGGAGCCAATCAATCAGGCCACGCAGGGCTACCCGGCGCAGGCCGATCAGCCTGAATTGCAGGCTGCCCGGTAATCACCGCTTCACTTGAGGTTCCACCGGCAGATCTTTCCGGCTCCATTCGTAAAATGACGCATCGTAAAGTTGCGCGTTATAGCCCAGATATTTCGCGACAAAGTAATCAAATGCTGCCTGCATCCCGGTGCGGCAATACGTCACAACGCGGACACCGGACGGTGCGCCTGCCGCCTCGAACATCTGCCTGAGTTCGCTCTCCGGCCGCAACACCGGATTTGCAGCGCTCTCCAGGAACTTCATCCAGTACACACCTGCCGCTCCAGGAATGTGCCCGGCGCTGGAAACGTCTTCTGACAATTTGGTACCAAGGTATTCGTCTGCCGGGCGGGCATCGATCAATCTCGCGTAGCTCTGGTGAGAAACCACGTTCTGCACATCGCTGGTTCTGGTCAGTACTGCAGGATTCAATCTCACTGTAAGCGCAGTGGTTTTAACCTGTGGGATTCGGGTTGAGAGTTCGCGGTTCTCTGCTCTCCACTTTTCCAGACCGCCGTCAAGCAGCGCCGCGCGCCCTCCGGCGCCTAAATAATCGAGCGTGAAATAACCACGCGCTGCGAACATTCCGGAACGCTCGCCATAGAGCACGATACGTGAGCGGTTTGTCACGCCCACAGCCTGGAATATCTGCTTAAGCTCGGATGCCGGTGGCAGCTCGTTGGGAATGCCATCCCGTGTGATGGCGATTTCCTGTAATCGGACCAGCCTTGAACCGGGAATATGGCCGTTTGAATAGAACTCCGGAGCGCCAGCCACGCACAGAACGACCAAGTCAGGGTCTTTGAGATGCTCCGCGAGCCAGTTGGTGCTGACCAGCATCTCGGTCTTCACTTTCGCATGGGCCGTGGGCTGCGTGGAAAAGACGAGGCACGCGAGCAGCACCGCTGCGTGAAAAACTGATTTCTTCAAAGCCGCCTCCGATTATCGCGGCGAGTCACCCTTCACCAACGGGAGATTGTTGACCATGCTCCACTCGTGTATGGAGCCGTCATACATAGCGGCATCATAACCCAGATACTTCGCCAGGAAATAATTGTGCGAGGCCTGCAGCCCCACGACGCAATAAGTCACGACCTTGCGGCCGGTTTTTGCACCTCTGGCTTCAAACAACGCCTTCAGCTTTTCCGGAGCCAGGAACACCGGGTCGTCCTTCGGGTCCACCAACGTCTCCTGCCAGTAGAGGTTGGTCGCGCCGGCAATGTGGCCGCCGGTGTAGCCGCGCGCGGGGCGGGAATCGAGCAGAAGCTCGTTACTGTTCGGTTCGGCATCTTTCTTGATCTCATCAAGCATGGCCCGCACTTCCGGGTGTACCTGCGGGGTCAGCTTTCCTGGTTTGACGGCCGGCGTCTCGGTGCTGATGGGCCGCTTCTCCAGCGACCAGTGCTCAATGCCGCCGTCCAGCAGTGAAGTCTTGTCGCCGTGGCCGATGTAATCCAGCGTGTAGTAGGCCCGGCCGGCGTTGGGATACCAGGCGGTGGTGTAGATCACCACGCGGGTATCGTCGCTCACCCCGAGTTTTTCAAACACTGCCTTGAGCTTTTCTACCGAAGGCAACTCGGCGACGTCGCCCTCAATGAAATCATCGGTCGAAAGATAGCGGGCGCCCGCGATGTGTCCGCGAGCATAGTCAGAACGCTTATCTGCGACGTGCAGCACCACCACTTTGGGATCGTTGAGATGGTCCGCCAGCCACTGCGCTGAGACCACCATTTCCGGGTGCGCCGCTCCACCGGCGGCAAAGGCAGCACAAGAGAAGCTCACAACGACGCCTGCAAGAGCTGAAATTCGCGAACGTGGCAAATTCATTGGTGTCCTTTCCTGAAGCAGTGCTGAGCGCCAATTTTGAAGTGGTCCAACCCTTTCCTCTTCGACTTGCAAGTTTCGGGATGGTTAGCTAGATATTACGCTGCTTATTCCTCTTCTCGAGCGTATTCGGAGGGACATTTCCTACGCACAAAAAAAACGCCGGACTGTTACGTCCGGCGCAAGAGAGTGGCTGTTCTTCTGCTAGAAAGTGAATTTGGCTCCAACCTGCAACTGCCGCGGATTGAAGGCCGTTCTTGGCGCGCCCACCGCACCGCTGGGTCCGGAGATGCCGTCGCCGAAGTGAGTCGGCTGCGGTCCCACGAAGTCCGGCGCTCCGTAGACTGAGAACACCTCGTCCACGTTGGCGCGGTTGAACAGGTTGAACGCATCCAGCGAAACGTTGATCAGCTTGCGCTCGCCGAGGTGGAAGGCGCGAGAGAGCCGCAGATCAACCGTCTCCAGTTTGTCGCCGCGATACGTATTGCGCGACGACGGTCCTACACGGTCGGTCACAGGATTGCCGTCGTTGTTCGCGTCAAATCCGACGAACAGCGTGAACGGACGCGCGGATTGCAGGGTAACGATGCTGGAAAGCTGGAAATCATGCAGGAACGTGCTGGCCGGGCCTTCCGCGACGAAGTCAGCCACGAAGCGATGCCGCGCGTCCTGGTTGGAGTTGGCGCGCTCCAGATTACGTTGCGCGTTGGATTGTGGCGTGCTCACGAACGTCACAAACGTGCCGTCATCCAGCGTGTGCGAGAGCGTGTAATTAGCATTGAAGGAGAGGTACTTCCCTGCCTTCTCAATCACCTGCAGCGTCAAGCCATGATAGACCGAGTTGCCGGTGGAATCAGTGAAGTAGAAGATCCCGTTGGTGCCGTGCGAGCCGAACGGAGGCGCCGGAATATTGGGATCGTTGATGGCGAACGCGTAGATGTCCTTGTTCGTTCCCGCTTCCTTGCCGATCGGCGGGCCGACGTTGAGGTCGATCGGCCGAACCAGTTTGTGGCCGGCCACAAACATGTATCCGGCGCTCACGGTAAGCCCCTTGCCGAGGGTGCGGTCGATCTCAAGGCTTGTTTGTTCGGTATAAGGTGAACGCAGGTTGGGATCAACCGCAGTGCCGCCTTGCGCGAACAGCGCATTGTTCGGGAACGAACCGGAGTTGATCAGGTTCTCAAATGCGGAGGTCAACAGCGGCGGGGGAACGGTTCCCGGCGGAAGCGGTGAACCCGGCGGTGGTGTCGGGCAGCCCGCCAGCACGCACGGCGTGGGTAGGAACAGGCTGTTCAGAAGATAAGTTCCCGTGGTCTGGTTCTTCACCGTGGGCAGGCCCGCGATCACTGGCGGACGCTGCGGCTCGGGCACAAAGAAGAATGTGAGCGTGTATTTGTCGTTGAAAATGCCATAGCCCGCGCGGATCACGGTCTTGGAATCCGGCGAGTACGCAAAACCTACGCGCGGCTGGAAGTTGTTATGGTCTCCCTTGATGAAGAAGCCAAGCCCGGCTTCCACGTCATAGCGCAGGCCGTAATTGACGGTCAGCTTCGGCGTAAGCCGCCACTGGTCCTGCACAAAGCCGCCAAAGTAGCTGTGGTTCAGGTTCACGAAGAAGTTCTGCGCTTCGGAGGCGAGGAACGCATCGTTCCAGGTTGTGGGCACCGAAGGTGAAGCCTGGTTGGGATCAAACGGGCCGGGGCCAATCGGCGCGCCCCAGAAGAACGCCGCCAGGCAAGGGGCTACCAGCCCAACCAGCGGCGCCGGGCAGGGAGTGGATCCCCAGTCAGATTTTCCCGAAGCCAGCAGATCGCCAAGGCTGGGGAAGATCACGCGCGCCGGAGTGAAGCCGGGCCAGATCACGAAATTGCGCACGTAGTTGAAATCGGCTCCGAACTTAGCAACGTGGTTGCCGTGAACCCATGAATAGGTGTCGGAGGCCTGGAAGCGGCTCTCGTTGTACCGATCGAACGCGCCGAAGTTGTGGCCGAACAACAGCAGGTTGGGAACGTCGAGGTTCGGCTGTCCGGTGACGCCCGGGAAACCGTAATTGCGGCGCGCCCACTGCAGCAACGCTGAGTTCACCTGGTTCTGGTTGATCTGTGAAGTGAGCGTTCCCACCAGCGATTGATCACGCAACTGGCCGTTGCGGCCGCTGCTCGGCGCTCCGATGCCGCCGCCATCCAGCGTCTCGCCCACCAGCATGTTCAGGTCATTTGCATCCTGGATGGAGTAACGCACAGAGAGCCGGTTCGCGTCGTTGAATTGGTGGTCCAGTTTGGCGAAGCCGTTATCCACGTCGGCGGTCTTGAGGACATTGAGATTTTCCGGCGCAATGCCCAGGCTGGTCTTCATCGCGTTGATGGCGCCGATGTTCTGCACCAGCAAACCGGGATACTTCGGCGACTCCGCCCGGCGCTGCCCTTCATAGTTCAGGAAGTAGAACGTCTTGTCCTTGTGGATGGGACCGCCTAGAGTCGCGCCAAACTGGCCCTGGCGGAAGACATCAAAGCCGGGCTGGGCAAGGATGGACTCGGCGTTCATGGCCTGGTTCTCGATAAAGGCGTACACCGAGCCGTGCGTATCGTTGGTGCCCGACTTGGTGACGATACTCACAATGCCACCGAGCGCGCGCCCGTACTCCGCGCCGAAGCTGTTGTTCACCACGCGAAATTCGCTTACCGCCTCCTGAGAAGGCGTCGCGCGCTGCGAGCCAGTGGCGGTGTTGATGTTGTCCGCGCCGTCCACGGTCACGCTGTTATTCAGGTCGCGCTGCCCGCCGAAAGAGATGCGCGTAACGCTCGGATCGGTGAAGGTCGATTGCAGGCTGATGCGTCCCGTGGTCACGCCCGGGCTGAGCAAGGCAAAGTCAGTAAAGAGGCGTCCGCTGATCGGCAGCGACTGGATTTGCTGCGTCTCAATCACCTGGCTTACTTCGGTGCGCGTCGGCTCGATCACGGGCGCTTCCGTGCTCACCACGACCTGCTCCGCGGCACCCGCTACCTTCATGTTTACATCAAGCGTGGCTACCTGACCCACGCGCAACGCCATGCCGGTCTGGGAGAACTTGGCGAATCCCGTCGCATCCACCGTGAGGTCGTAACTTCCCGGCGGAACATTGGTAAAGATGTACAGACCTGCGCCGTTCGAGGTTGCGGTGTAGGTGTGGTTGGTATCAACGTTCCGCAGGGTGATCGTCGCTTTCACAATCACGCTTCCGGTCTGGTCGCGCACTGAGCCGTTCAGCTGGGCATCCGCAGTGCTGACCTGCGCGAGCGCCGGGGAAATACAGAGAAACAGGAGAGAAAGGGGGACGACGATCCAACGTGCGAACGCACGGTACTTCATTTTTTCTGCCTCCGTGGGGGAAGGAAGCCTGACGAGCGACCGTTCACCACGTGGCACAACTTGACGTTCTCCCCCGCAGTGAACGCAAATTCAGCTTACGATCCGCGGCCAGAATTTTCCTCCTAAATGAGGAAAAGTCAAGGAGATATTTCGATGTCGAATCTGTCTTATGACGAAGCCTTTACGGCTGCTTCAGCACCAGGGTGGGCTGGTCATAAAGCTGGATGCGGACCGTGAGCCCTTTCCGGGCGTCGAAGTCCTTCTTGCTCACCGGATAAGCAAAGACGAGCATGCCGGTGTAGGCGGTTTTTGCGGGGATCTTCAGTTCTTCCTTCATGGGATCGGCCTGGGCTTCCTTGAGCGCAGGAAATGCCTGCACGTAGCGTTCGATCTCGTATGAAGGCGCGGCATGATCGGGATACTTCTTGCCGTCGGGAGCTTCGAGTTCTGAATCGATATTGCGTACCCACAGTTGCTTATCGATCTCATTATTGAGCTTCACCTGCAGCGCCACCATGGTGTTGCCATCCTGGTCCACGGAGACGAGTTTGGTAATCTCGCCCCCGAGCACAGGTGTGCTGCGGTTGGTGAAAGCCACAATGGCGACAACGACGGCGACAGCCGCAAGCGCAATCAGTACCGGAACAATCGGTGGCAGAGTCCACTTGGCGCGGTCAAACTCTTCCGTGATGGGAACGTGACCGGGCGTGTATTGCGGCGCCGGCGCGGAGGCGGGTTTGGTAGCGTTGGGTTGCGGATTCTCTGCCATGGGGAATCTCCGGGAAAAAGGATACTCCCGTGAGATGCTCAAACGCGAGCAGAAGCTGGATTCAGGGCTGCACACGGATCGGTTGCTGCGCGCAGCCTCCTGCACCTCGTGATTTTATTGCACGGTAATGCTGATACTGAGCTGCTGCGTCGGATTCGCAGGACTTGCACCTGAACTCGCTGTGCCCGTGGTGTTGACCTGTATGACTGTGGTGCCGGAAGGGGTCACAACAGGAGGCGGTGGGGGCGGAGGAGGCGGGGGTGTGCCTCCGCCACCACAGCTGACGAGAGCCAAACATAAGACGAGAGTGAGCGCTCCCAGCCAATAAAAACGACGCTTCTGGCATCGCCCTGCACTCATCACGATCATCATCCCGAGAACGAACGGGCTGGTAGCCCACCAGAGTGCATTGTGCTGTGCGTTTCCTGATGGAGCGACAGGCAGCAATTCTGCGCGTGGTCCGCTAGTCTTAACCGTAAGCACTGTCGTCGCATTCAGGAGAGACCCGCTGACAAAAGTAATGGGCGGACTGAAAGTGCAGGAGGTAGCGGACGGCAGGCTGCCACAGGAGAATTTCACCGTTCCGGTGAATCCGCTCAAGGAACTTGTAGTGATCTGGAATTGTGCAGCTTGTCCCGCCAGAAGGGTGGCTGAAGAAGGACTAGCTTTTAGGGAATAATTGGCGGGCGGGGCAGGGCTGATCACCTCAACGACTGCCGCTGAAGAGGAAGACGGCTGTAGATCCGGGCTGCCGGAATATGAAGCCGTGATGGAATGCGAACCGACCGGCAAGGCAGAAAGCGTCAACCCGGGATTGAAAGCTTGACTGGCCGGAAGAATCGCAATGGGGTTCGTCCCGTCAAAAAAAGTGACCGTACCACGACCGGACCCAGGAACGATGTTCGCGGAAATTGTCACTGGGGTGCCAAACTGAGCACTCGAAGGCAATGCACTCAAAGAGAGTGTGGAGGGAGCCGGATTTACTGTAATAGTGAGTGGCCCCGAACTGCTGGGCAGAGCTGTGCCATTGCCGAAATAGTTCGCGTAGAACGTGTGTGTTCCGCCCGATGGGGCAACCGACACACCGATGGGAAATGAGATTCCACCAGAAATAAACGTCACCCCGTCCAACGACGCGTTGAACGTTCCCGCCGCTGTTGTCGATGTACTGCCTGTTACGGTCACCGTTACAACGCAGTTTTGCCCAAATAGCAGCGGAGTTGAACATCCGCTCACTGAGGTAGTCGTTCCATTTGGGTCAGCAGGGACTCCAGTCATAAGAATGCTGCCGCTGATCCCGGGAACGGCTTTATCAACCACTTGCAAGGTCTGCTGTCCAGGGCTATTCAGAGTAATGGTAAAACTGCCGGTGCCGTTCAC
>JBAIYI010000226.1:0-5653 GCA_037915955.1 Terriglobales bacterium | reverse complement strand
TGTGCGGCGTCCTGGTTCCGTGTTTCCGGCGCAATAATGCGCTCCAGCCAGCGCGCCACCAGCTTTGGATCAGTGAATCTGCTGAGTGCTTCTGCATAGTTGTTGATCTGCTCCGGCGTGTTTCCCTGTTTTGACAGAGTGGCCATGAATTGATCGAACAGCTCCTCATCATTGCTTATGGCGGCCACGCGCACTGCTGAATGCGCCAGGCTGCCATCCACGCTCGCCGGATCTTTCACGTACCGCCGCGCCACGTTAACCGCTTCACTAATGACCTTGGGATCTTCCCCTACTTCACCCAGAATCTGCACAAGTAAGGCACGCGCGGCACGTTGGTCATCAGTGTCGTCCGGCTTTGGCGTCCATCCAAGTTTGTCCAGTTGCGGGCCGAAGGTTGTGCGCACCCAGGCAAGAAAGGCCTGTTTGTCCTGGTCCTTCACAAAATAGTTGTGAATGTACGCCAGTACCGGCGCAGAACCTTCCAGGATCGCTCGTGCGTTGTCCTCGCGCAACGAGGTAACCAGGTCCAGATAGCTGCCTGCGCTCTCCTGTCCTGCCACCATCAACGCTGCCTCATCATTCAGCAGTGACAACCGCTCAGCCGTGCTCAGTGAGGTCATTGCCACAGCGCTAAGCTTCTTTAGCAACTCAGGATCATAGTGAGTGCGGTAATAGCCGGAGGCATTTGCATTGACGAAGACCCACGAGGCACAGCCCGCGGCAGGCAAAGATTGCTGTCTCTCACTCACCACCTGGCAAAACGGCCTGCCGCCCTCCGCCTTCACGCAGATCGGCGCCATCCATGTCGTGTTCTCTGGCCTTGCGCCGGGATCAGACAGGAACCGTGTCTGTTCCAGCGTGATTTCCAGCTTCGGTTTTGCCGGCGCAATCTGCCGGGTGCGCGATCGCTTTGACCTCCTCCTCGGAGCCTTTGGCTCCGGAGGTGCAGCCGTGCAGGACGTCTTCACCGTGATCAGCGGCTCGCCCGGCTGATCAACGAAAGTCGGCATCACCTTATTCACCGGACGTCCCGAAGCCAATGTCAGCGCCTGCCAGAAATCCTCGGCGGTCGCATTCGAATACGCAAATTTCCGGAGATATGAGTTCACGCCGCGCCGAAAGACGTCAGGCGTAACATAGGTTTCCAGCATGCGAAGCACCGCCGCGCCCTTTTCGTATGAGATCGGGTCGAACATTTCATTGATCTCTTCGGGTGTTTCCGCCTTGGCGCGAATGGGATGCGTGTTGCGCAGCGCATCGAATCCCAGCGCCTTGTTTGTGGCATTCACGCCCTCCACCAGCGCGTTCCACTCGGGATGAAGCGCCTGCGAAGGCTTTAGCTCCATCCATGTGGCAAATCCTTCGTTCAGCCAGACGTTGTCCCACCATTTCATGGTGACCAGGTCACCGAACCACTGGTGTGCCATCTCGTGTGCCAAAACTTCGAATACGTTCTGGTGGCTGCGAACCGAAGCATGCTGGTCATCGATGAACAGATCCGACTCGCGATAGAAGATCGCGGCCGTGTTCTCCATGGCGCCCGCCCCGAAATCCGGAGCGCCCAGAATGTCCAGCTTTCCGAAGGGATACTGGATCCCGTAATACTGGTCGTAGTAGTGGAGTATCTCTTCGGCGTAGCGAAGAGCCGCTGTCCCAAGCGGTTTTTTATCCGGCGTGCCGCAAACACGAATGGGAATGTTGTCTGCAGATCCTTCATTACAGACAAAATCGCCTACCGCCATCGCCACAAGATAAGTCGACATCTTGGGCGAGGTCGCAAATTTTATCGTATGTTTGCCAGCGTCGGGCCCCGGTGTATCGGAAACAATGCGTCCGTTGGAGATGGCGGTGTCGTTCTGGTCCGCAATAATTGTCACGTCGAACACGGCTTTCATGGCGGGCTCGTCGAAAGACGGGAACGCGCGGCGCGCATCCGTGTTCTCGAATTGCGTGACAGCGTAATTCCGTGAGCTGCTGTGCGCCAGGTAAAAGCCGCGCAACTGCGAATTGAGTTTGCCGGTGAATTTGATATGGATGTTTGCCGGCCCGGCGTCGAGTGCCGTTGGCGTGCTCAACGTGACCTGCTCTTTAGTTTCATCGAAAGTTGCTTTGGCCGTCTGCGTGTTCTGGCCCTGAATCAGCTCGGCCTGCTGGATCTCAATCTCCGAGGAATTTAGCGTGATCTCGGCCGCAGTTTTCGCAAGATCCACTTCAATGGTCTCTTCACCGCTGAAGGTGGCTTTCTGCAGGTCCGGCGTAAAAGAAAGCGTGTAGTGACGAGGCGTGACGTTTCCGGGAAGACGCTGTGCGGAACAAAGAGCAGAACAAGCAAGGATGAATAGAAAAGGAAGCTTCTTCAATGGCGCCATAATCTCCTGGGGCTTAGACGCGCCCGTATTGTCTCGAAATCGGGTCCGCGCGTCCGTTTGGCAAGTCGCTACTGAACAGGGCCGGATGGCGGGAAATATGCACTCCACCCCTGAAAGGATCGGCCAAAAGCTGGCCCTATTCTCGCCGAGAGAGCTGGGATTTACAAACTGATATTCTCCAGCTAGGGCTGCGGAAAACTTCTTGCCGCACTTCGGCACTGGTGTTTCATAATGCTCGGCACCCGCTGGTTTGGATGACGAGTCACGGTTGCGCACAGCGACGGCTCGTACTTTGCTCCATCCCAGTCGAAAATGGTGGTTTCTTCCCGAAGTTCATTGACCTGAAACTTTCCGGAAAGCGACGGCAGTCCATGCTTCGCGACTTTCATCGGGTGCAGCGATGCGAGTGTATCCGTCATAGCCAGCCTGTAATCCTGGCCATTTTTGAGATACACAAACGTGGAGCAGTTCTCTTTCTGGCAATAGCACTGGTCCTGCGGAGAAGCGATCACACCAGCATCTCTTCCGCCAACCAGAATCTCCTGCACCGCGACTGGCATTTCCAGCGACGGACTCTTCTGTGAGCACACTGCATCCCGCTCCAGCGCTTGCTGTAGAGCGGGCTCAAGACTGGCCAGGGGTGCGGCCGGTTCTCCGCACAGGGTCACTTCAAAAGTCAGCAACAGGGCGATGAAAATGAGGGAGTAGGATTTCGTTCGCATAGCGTCTCATTTTCGCCTGACTACCTGGTTACGGGTAGATACCGCAAGGTCTGGTACCGATCAACGCATCGAGCAAGTCCGGAGCATTGCTGCACTCCGGCACCGGTACACCGGGTAGCCATAGCTCGCCGCGCGGTCCCACGGCAATCGCGCTCTGCGGGAAATCTTCCTGCGAGAGGTTTCGTAGGATGGGAAGAACGCTCATTTCTGGATCGAGCATGGGGCCGCCCGGCTTCTCCTGCTTTACCGGATACACCTGCCCATGGAGGAACGATCCGTCGGGCGCGAGGTGCGCTTCCAGGATCAAAGAAAGGCCGTTTTCCGCGTTGAGATTGAACGGCCCATACGTTGCGAAGTTCCCCAGCGAATACGCGATCAGCTTGCCCTGGTAGATTTCCATTCCGCGCACCACATGCGGCCCGCTGCCGATCACCAGTTGGGCGCCCGCATCAACGGCTGCATGGGTAAACAGTCGCAAATCGCCGCGATCTTCGCCCAGAAAGGTCTCGTCTCCCGGAAGCACGTGCTGGTGGGTCGCGCCCTCGCCGCCACCATGAAATGTGACGATCAGGATGTCGCAGTCCTGCCGCGCCCGCCGGATTGCTTCCAGCGAACTCTGCAGATCCAACAAGTTGTACGCGCCCGGATAGGTGGCAAACGCGATGATGCTGATGCGACTTCCTTTCACTTTGAAATGCGCGACATCTCCCAGTTCGCCCGTATGCGCGATTCCCTGCGCGTCAAGTGTTTGGCGTGAACTTGCCCGCCCTTCTAGGCCAAAGTCCATTGCGTGATTGTTGGCCAGGCCCATCACGTTGAATCCCGCGGCCTTCAGGTGCGCTCCATAGCGCGTGGGGACCCGAAAAGCAAAGCACCGACCCAGCGGCTTGCCTTTGCACTTGAGCGACTCGCCGCCTTCCGTAAGTGGCCCCTCAAGGTTCCCGAAAACAATGTCGCCGCGATGCAACAGCGGCGTGACTTCACTCAGCAGGTCTGCGCCATCATTGGGCGGCAGCAGATCACCGTTTTGATCAGGAAAGGTTGTACCCAGCATTACATCGCCTACCGCAGTGACGACGATCTCGCGATCCAGCAGCGGCAGTTCGAAAGTGGTTCCGGTGAGCACATGAGGGGTAGGCGTTGGGCTGGCCGAAGGAGAGGGACTGGGGGACGGAAGCTGGTAGCCCTGATCTCCATTCGGCGTGGGCGAAGTCGAAGGGGGCTGCCCAGCGGAGGATCCGCCCAAAGGAGTTGGACTCGCAACCGAAGATGGCAAGTGACTCTGACCGCTCAGGGGTGTGGGCGTCGCTACTGCCGTCGGGGTACGCGAGGGGGTAGGCCCCGGCTGCTGCGCAGCAACTGTGCCCGCAAACAGCATCGCAAGCCCGCAGAGAACCATAATTCCGAATTTGTTCGGCTTGCTCTTTTGCTGATTCGTGTGCATTCGCGTCAATTCGCGGCTAAGCCCTGCAGCTCTCCGCCCACCACCATTTCAGCACAGCGGTTCCACGCGAACCAGTAGGCAATTTCCCTATAATCCTCGACGTCGAAGATCGCCAGGTCGGCATCCTTCCCCGGCTCAATGCTGCCCTTTCGTGTTTGCAGACGGAGCGCACACGCCGCGTTGATGGTAGAAGCTGCGAGCGCCTCCCCCGGAGACATCTTCATGTGTGTACAGGCCAGAGAGATCACAAATGGCATGCTGACCGTCGGCGAAGTCCCGGGGTTGTAGTCCGTCGCCAGGGCAATAGCAACTCCTCCCTCTATGAGCCGCCGTGCGTCGGGGAATTCTTTGTGGCCGAGAAAGTAATTGGCCCCTGGCAGGAGCACCGCAACCGTATCGCTCTTGGCCAGCGGCAGGAAGTCATCGTCGGCCACGCAATCCATGTGATCAAGTGACGCCGGCTCCTGTTCGAGCAGTCCACTCAATCTCGATGGCGTGAACTGGCAAACGTGAGCGCGCGTGTCGAGTCCGTGCCGCCGCGCTGCGGCCATAATCTTTTCCGACTGTTCGAGCGTGAACGCTCCGCGTTCGCAGAAAACATCCACATACTCCGCCAGCTTGCGCCGTGCGACCAGCGGGATGATCTCCTCACAAACCAGCCGAACGTATTCGTCTGCCCTGCCTGTAAATTCCTGCGGAACCACATGCGCGGCCAGCAACGTGGGCTTCACGGTTCCCGGCCAGTATTTCGCGGCGTCGCGAATCGCCTCCAGCGACTTGATCTCCGCATCCACGCTGAGCCCGTAGCCGGATTTGGCTTCCACCACACTCGTGCCGTGCCGCAGCATGGCGCCAAGCGCCAATGAAACTTTGCCCGTCAGCACACTGCGGCTCGACTCCCGTACTCCCGCCACGCTCGACCGTATGCCGCCGCCTGCGGCTGCAATTTCTTCATAACTCGCACCGGCGATTCGCTTTTCGAAGTCGATAAGCCGCGGCCGGGCAAACACTGGATGCGTGTGGCAATCGATCAGGCCCGGCAACACCAGCTTGCCTTGACAATCGAATTCCAGGATTTTCTTGCGGTTCTTCCTCAGCCACGGATTGCACAGCATCTC
>JBAIYI010000540.1:0-2208 GCA_037915955.1 Terriglobales bacterium | reverse complement strand
AAACCGGAGATCTTCATGCTTTCACTGCCGCTGAAGCGGTCGTCGGCGGTGATGTCATCGATGAGGATGGGCTGGCGCTCCTTGCGGATGGTGTCCAGCACTTTCTTGCTCAGAATGATCTGGGGCTGAATGCCGGATTCGGGCGGGTTGCGATACAGAACTTCACTCTGATGCGCGATCTCGCCGGCTTCGTCGAACAGCATCACGAAGCCGCGCTCCACGCCTTCGATCAGCGAGGCGAGCGTAATCACCTGGTGACTGATGTCTTCAATCGAGAGCTTGGAATGCAGGGCTTTGCCCGCTTCGTACAAAACCGTGAGCAGATAGTTTTCGCGCTCCAGCTTGCGGATGCGATAGGCGAGCTCGTCCGGGGCTTCCTGCTGCTCGGTACGGGGCACTTGAGGGGCCCGCGGTGGCACCTGCCCGGTGCGGCCACGCATTATTTCATTGAAAGTGGAAGGCCATTCGGCTTTGCGTACCTGGATGCCGTTCTCATCTGCGCTCTCCAGCCGCAGCTCGTACTGGCCAAGGTGCAGGATGTCACCACCCTGAAGCTGGCTCTCTGCCTCGATCCTGGAGCCGTTCACCACAACGCCGTTGGTGCTGCCGCGGTCGGCAACAAACACACCGTCTTCCTGAAGCTTGATAACGGCATGGAAGCGGCTGACGCTGGCGTCATTCAACACCAGGTCGTTGGCATTGCCGCGGCCCACCGTGATAACCGGCTTGGTGAGCTCGAGAACGCCGCGTTTGCCGTCAGGAGAGGAGATGATGAGACGGGCCATAAAGCAGCTGATTTCAGCCTTACTGCGGCTCTAAAGATTCATCTACGTTGCTGATCTTGCCCAGCTCCACCTTGATATTGCGGTGAACGGGCTTGTAACCATCCATTTGCAGCACGATGCTGTAAACACCGGGCTCCGCGGGCCAGCGCGCATTGGTCTTTTTCGGCGCGACCTTGCCATCCACCACAATGGTGGCGCCTTCCGGATCTGTGCGGACATGCACCAGCCCTTTGCCTTCAGGCACGGTGTCCGATCCGAGAATACGACGAAAGAGTGTGGGGCTTGGTCCGGTTGAAGACTGCTGGTTCACGCTCAAGAGAACTGGCGAAAAACTCACGGTCTGCCCTTCGTTCAGAGTCTCATCAGCGGTAGCGTCTTTGAAACCCGCCTTGCGGACCACCACGCGATGGACCCCTTTTTCCACGGTGATCTGCGCAGGCGTTACCTGGCCTGAATCCTTGCCGTCAATCCATATGTTCGCGCCCGCAGGGTTGCTGGTGACCACCAGCGTTGAGACTGCGGGGCTCAGCTCCGCCGAAACACGGCCGCTCTTGCCGGCAAACGATTCCGCTGCCATTGACTTCTGCAGATAGCCAGCTTTGGTGAAGATGACGGTGTGGTACCCGGCGGCCAGGTGTGATGCCGTAAACGGCGTTACCCAGTTGGGCTCACTCCAGCCATCGATTTCAACTTTTGCGCCGTCCGGCTTGGAGGCGAATACCAACTCGCTCTGCGCAGTAAAGACCTGATTCGGTGAACTGGTGGCTTTCACCGGCGCCTGACGCACCTGCTGAGGCGGCGCAACAAAGTTCGTTATCCCACTCGGCGACGGTTTGCCCGGCTTCACAAACTTAACTAGCGTGTCACGGGCGATTACCGCATCAGGCGAAGGCCTGGGAGCCGCGGCTGCAACTGCGGCGGCCTGCGCTGCTGCTTCAAAATCTTTGTGCTGCTGTTCCTCAATTTGACGCGCCCGGGCCTGCTCTTCCGCAATGCGTCGCACTTTGTTGCGGTGATGGACAATTCCGTAAGCACCGAGCGAACACGCCAGAACGAGCACGCCCGCCATGATCGCCGTGAGGCTCTTGCGGGAAAGCTTCCAGCGGGACAGATCGATCTTGAAATTCGGCCGCCGCAGAAGAACCGGGTCTTTTACTTCCACCGGCTCCGGCTTTGGCGTACGCACAGCGGCACCGGCCACAACTTTCAAAGGTAGAACAAGGGTCTTTTCATGGGCCTGTACGGCCGCCGCACCCGCACCATTACCGTTGCCGTTTGCGGGATGCGCGGCCATGTTCAAAGCGCCGGCGTTGAAAACAGAAGTGGGCTGCATCGGGGCGCCGGCTACTTTGTAATTTTCCAGGTCATGAATCAGGTCGGCCCCGGTCTGATAGCGCTCGTCAGGCGACTTGGCCAGTGCCTT
>JBAIYI010000258.1:0-3355 GCA_037915955.1 Terriglobales bacterium | reverse complement strand
GACGCGGCCACTGAAAACATCAAGCTGGGGGGCCGAAGACGCGGGGCCAACATGGCCATGCTTCGCGTGGACCATCCAGATATTGAAGAATTCATTGATTGCAAACGCGAGCAAGGAATCTTAGGGAATTTCAATCTTTCAGTTGCCGCGACCGACGAATTCATGAATGCCGTGCAGACGAATGCAGAACAGCCGCTTCGGGCCGGCGACGGCCGGGTTGTGAAAACCCTGCGAGCACGCGTACTGTTTGAGACGATATGCGCGGCCGCGTGGGAGACTGGCGATCCGGGGCTCTTCTTTCCTGACACCGCGAATGCGGCGAGCCCTGCACCGGAAGACGGCAGCATCGAGTGCAGCAATCCATGCGGTGAAGTTCCGCTGTTCCCGAACGAGTCATGCAATCTGGGCTCCATCAATCTTCCCCACTTTGTACACGCGGAGCAGGCGCGGCCAGCGATGGACTGGGACCGGTTGCGTTACGTGGTCCACACTGCGATCCGCTTCCTGGACGATGTGATCACCGTCAACCGTTATCCCTTTGCGGAAATCGAGAACGCAACCCTGGCACGGCGCAAGATTGGGCTTGGGGTAATGGGCTTTGCGGAAGCCTGCATTCTGATGAAGATCTGCTATGGCGACGATGAAGCGCTTGCATTCGCCGATGAAGTAATGGGGTTCATCGCCCAGGAGGCGAGACGCGCATCCGCATCGCTGGCTGAAGATCGCGGGGTGTTTCCAACCTGGAGCAAGAGCGCGTTGGCACGACACGGCCTGAAGCTGCGAAACGCGACTCAAACGTCGATTGCGCCTACCGGCACGCTGAGCATCATTGGAGGAACATGCTCCGGGATCGAACCATTGTTTGCGCTCGCCTACCGGCGGGTCGGCGTCCTGGAAAACGAGACGATCGCGGAAATCAATCCGGTGCTCCTGAGGTATCTGACCGAGCACACTGAAAACCCCGATGCCGTTCTCCAATCGGTGATGCGTGCAGGCCGATTGTGGCCCGAGCCTGGTATTCCATCTGAAATGCGGCGGCTGTTTGTCACGGCATTGGAGATTCCCTCGGCACAACACGTCCGGCTACAGGCGGCATTTCAGAAGCACGTTGACAATGCCGTCTCGAAGACGGTAAACCTTCCGCCTGACGCGACCGTTTCTGAGATTCGCGACATCTTTCTGCTGGCTTATAAGCTCAGATGCAAGGGGATCACGGTTTTCCGCTATGGCTCGAAGCCTGGTCAGGTGCTTCAAATCGGCACCGGAGAGGAGCCTTACGAGCGGGAATACTTCGCGCGCTGCGATCCGGGTGCGTGCAAGTTATAGAGACCTACCACTCATCCGAGAATCCTAACTTCTTCTCAGCCGAGCATTGCGGGTTCTTCTGCCGTGGTAACGGGCTCGGGCGTCTCAGTGAGGACGGCTTCGGTCAACAACAGGGTTCCGGCAACCGACACTGCATTTTCCAAGGCTATGCGTACGACCTTGGTCGGATCAACGATGCCGGCTTTAACAAGATCAACGTATTCACCTTTTGCGGCGTCGAAACCGAAATTCTCAGTTCCGCCCTTCATACGGTCCACAACAACTCCGGGGTCGAAGCTGGAATTCTCGGCAATCTGGCGGGTTGGGGCTTCCAGAGCGCGCTTAAGTATGCGGACTCCAGTGCGTTCATCGCTATCGCAGGAACCTTCAAGCTTTTCGATTTCAGGAATCAGGCGCAGTAAAGCCAGGCCACCACCAGGGACGATTCCCTCTTCCAGCGCAGCTTTCGTGGCGCGGATGGCGTCGTCGAACGCTTCCTTCCGGTTCTTGAGTTCCGCCTCAGACGCCGCTCCAACATGAACAACAGCAACGCCGCCAGTGATCCGGGCCAACCGCTCCTGGAGTTTCTCGCGATCATAATCAGACTTAGTGGACGAAATATTGCTGCGCAGGTCATTGCGCCTGGCTTCAATGGCTGCCTTGTCGCCTTTCCCGCCAATGAGGACAGTGTCATCTTTGCGGGCAATAATTTTCTGGCACCTGCCCAGATCCTCGAGCTGAGCATTTTCCAGCGACGTACCCAGTTCCTCGCAGAAAAGCTTTGCGCCGGTCAGGATCGCGATATCCTGCAGGATCTCCTTGCGACGGTCGCCGAACCCGGGAGCCTTTATGGCACACACGTGCAACACGCCCCTGAGCTTATTCACCACCAGAGTGGCCAGAGCTTCACCTTCAATGCTTTCGGCAATGATCAGCAAAGGAGCGGACTGCTTAAGCAGCATTTCCAAAAGAGGAAGCAAGTCCTTCATGGAGGTCAGCTTCTGGTCGAGAAGGAGGAGGTACGCCTCCTCCAGAACAGCCTCCATCTTGGCGGGGTCGGTGATGAAGTAAGGTGAGAGATAGCCACGATCAAGCTGCATGCCTTCGACCACTTCCATGGTGGTTTCAGTGCCTTTGGCTTCTTCCACTGACACTACGCCTTCCGGCCCGACTTTTTCCAATGCCTCCGCGACCTGCTCCCCAATGGCAGGATCGTTGTGTGCCGAGACGGTGGCGACCTGAACCCGTTCCAATCGAGAGGCTACCGGACGTGAGAGCCGCGCGAGCGACGACTTCGCTACTGCCAGCGAACGATCCAGGCCTTTCTTCAGATCGACGGCACTGGCGCCCGCAGCGATGTTCTTGACACCTTCGGCGTAAAGGGCGTGGGCCAGAATGGCTGAAGTGCTGGTGCCATCGCCCACGGCTTCGCCGGTCTTCTCAGCCGCCTGCCGGATCATCTGCGCGCCCATATTCTCCGCAGCATTTTCCAGGTCGAATTCTTTCGCGATGGTCACACCATCATTGCAGACGATGGGAGTGCCCCACTTCTTCTCGATCAGTACGCACTTGGACTTGGGACCCAGCGTGACCCGGATGGCGTCCGCTATACGGGTGGCACCGCGCAGTACGGCATCGCGGGCCTCTGACCTGAACAGAATCTGCTTGCTTTTCATAGGTCGCCCTCCTTAAACGATCAACGCGATCAGAATCAAAGTCGCATTTCAGGCTGATCATCTTCGCCCTGAAATGGGCATGGGTTGGGGTCATGCCTGAGTATCCAACCTAAATGCTTGCACTGTTCCGGTTGTGCGGAGGTGACCGGAGTCACAAGGGATCGGCTGGATGTGATTCATATCACCGCATCCTCATTAGTGCGGCAAGATGATTAAGTCACTTCCAGGAGGGAAGCAACACGACACTTGCCCCAGGCGCCGAGTGCAGAAGCCCGCCGAAGAGTTCGCAGGTGCCGCGGGGAAGGGGGACAGCCGAAGCGTAGTAATCAAAGAATTCTCCCCGACTGGCCTCATCCCGAATTTTTCAGAAAACG
>JBAIYI010000525.1:0-7727 GCA_037915955.1 Terriglobales bacterium | reverse complement strand
GAAAACAAGTAAAGAGTGAAGCCGGCGCCTATTCTCCCCCGAGACCATCAGCGCCGGCTTCGCAGGCCGCTCATCTGCTTCGGCCAACTTGTAGTGAAACAACTTTCTGGAGAAAAGAAAGAATCTGCTGCTGCTTTCCAAAATGCCTTGTGACTGTTATTCAGGTCAACAATAAAGGGCAGCAACTCTGTTTACTTCAGAGATAACTTGGAATGGCGTTCAGAGTCATTCCAGCTGATGTATACTGAGCCGAATACATTTTCCCGGAGCATCCTTTTATTGCTTTTCATAAGCTCCGGTAAGCGTAGCTGTGCGTTTGGGGGCCGCTGCTTAAAATCGGTATTTCCGGATTTTCTTAGCGGTTTATTATTCTTACCTTTTTCTTGGTTGCTGCCCCCGGTGGGGAGGGTCCCATATGGACCTGTTGCTGATTCGTCTCATTTTTATTGCAGTAGTTACTACGGCTTGCTGGTTTCTTCATCCTTTTGGCCTCTCCGGAATGCCCGCCTTAGGCGCAGGAATCCTCATGAGCGCCGTGGTAGTCCTGTTTGAGATCAGACTCCGCACCATGAGCCTGAAACGGCTGATTGGCGCCGTGATCGGCAGCATTCTCGGCATCCTGGGAGCCTACCTCTTCAGTGTGGTGCTCAAGAACAGCATCACCCATCCTGAAACTCAGCGCTTCATGCAGCTGATGGTCATGCTGCTCATGTCCTATGTTGGCCTGGTGGTTGGCGCCAACAAGGGCGACCTGCTCAATCTGGCTGCGCTGGGCGGCATCTTCGGAGCGGAAAAGCAGGGCCGCAAGAGCTTCAAAATCCTGGACACCAGCGTGATCATCGATGGTCGCATCGCGGACATCGCCGACACCGGCTTCTTGGATGGAATCCTCGTCATCCCTCAGTTTGTGCTTCGCGAACTGCAACTCGTGGCCGATTCCGCCGACTCGCTGAAGCGGAACCGTGGCCGCCGCGGACTCGATATCCTGTAACGCATTCAGAAAATCGCCAACGTGAATGTGCAGATCGTGGAAGACGATTTTCCGACCATTCGCGAAGTGGATCTGAAGCTGATCGAGCTGGCCAAAGTTTACGAAGCCAAGATCATCACCAATGATTTCAACTTGAACAAGGTCGCCCAGCTTCAAGGCGTGGAAGTCCTGAACATCAATGAGCTGGCGAACGCGCTCAAGCCCATCGTGTTGCCCGGCGAGACCATGCGGGTCTTCATCCTGAAAGAAGGCAAAGAATACAACCAGGGCGTCGCGTATCTGGATGACGGCACCATGGTGGTCGTGGACAACGCCCGCAAGCTGATTGGCAAAAACGTGGACATTGCCGTAACTTCTGTGCTCCAGACCACGGCTGGCAAGATGATCTTCGGCAAATTCGATGAACGCCAGCGGCCCATTGAGCCCAGGCCGGAAGGCAAGCAGGAATCCAGGAAACCGCAACCGATCGTGGTGGAATCAGCACCCCATACCAACGAATAGCCAGGAAGACGCCTCGTATCTGCGGCAAACGGCCATGTACGCATGAACTGGTGCATTCAGCAGAAATCCGGCTACAATCGGACAAAGCCGTAATTCCGCCTTAAGCCCGCGCGCGGCTGGTCTTCATTCGTGAAATTGCATCACCATCTTGTTCCTCGCAGCACTTGGCTGTGCTCTGTCCTGCTCACGTGTGTTTGCTTGCTTGCAGTTTCCTCATTGGCCCAGGTTCCCATGGGGACCGTCAGCGTTACCGTACTTGGCTCCAACGGCCAGCCTATAGCTTCGGCCATCGTTAGTCTGGAGCAGAACGGCAAGACTGTCGTTCGTGAGCGCACATCTGCCACCGGGTACCTGTCGCTTCAGGGCCTGCAGCCAGGTCCTTACCGGCTGATCGTGAATCGCGAAGCTTTTTATCCCGCGATCGTGGAGAAGGTGGACGTCGTAGCTGGGCAGAAAGTGCCGGTTGAGGTGAAGCTCCAGGCCGTTCGCGAGTATCGCGAAGAAGTGGAAGTTGTTGCGCGGCCGTCGCCGATCGATCCCGAACAGACCGTGGCCTCACAATCGCTTACGCAGGAAGACATCACTAACATCCCCTATCCCACCACACGCGACTATCGCAACGTGCTGCCATTTATTCCAGGGGTGGTGGCTGACCGCGGTGGGCAAATTCACGTTGCCGGATCCAGCACCCAGGAAGTCCAGCACTACATGGATGGCTTTGAGGTCAGCCAGCCGGCCAGCAGTTCTCTTGGAGTGCGGATGAATCCGGATGCGCTTCGCCGCGTCGACGTGCGAAGCAGCCGCTACTCCGCGCAATTCGGCAAGGGGTCAGGCGGACTGACCGACATTGAAGTCCAGGATGGCGATAACAAGCTCCGATACAACGCCACCGACTTCATTCCCACGTTTCAGAACGTCAAAGGCTTCCACCTCAACAACTGGACGCCCCGTGCCTACATATCCGGCCCCATCATTCGCGACAAGGTCTGGTTTGATGCTTCCCATGAAGGCGAGAACGACGTTTTCATCGTGAAAGAGCTGCCGGATGGAGCGGATACCAGCACCACCTGGCGCACGGCCGACCTGGGCCGCCTGCGCATGAATCTGGCGCCGGGCAATGTGCTCACAGCCACCGGTCTGCTCGATCTTTTTAATGGCGAGCATCTCGGCATCTCTCCTTTTGACCCGATCTCGGTTTCCTTCAACGCTCACTCGTCACTCTATTTCACCGGCCTGAAGGACCAGATCACCGTTGCCAAAGACACACTGTTTGAAATTGGCACAGGATTTCACCGCACCAAGAATGTCAACCCGCCCATGGGCGATGGCCCCTGGATCCTGCGGCCGTCCATCCATCTCGGCAATTTCTATTTGCGCAATGAGAACATCTCCACACGCTCGCAGGCATTTGCAAATTTGTACCTGCGTCCCTGGAAGTGGCTGGGCACACACCAGTTCACCCTGGGCGGCCGCGCCGATCGTGTCGTCTTCCATGGCGACCTGACGCGCCAGCCTATTCTGTTCCAGGACGATACAGGTCTACCGTTGCGGACGGTGACGTTCTCAAACACTGCCGCGCCGTTCTTCAGTTTGAGCACGATTGAATCGAGCGCCTACGTCCAGGACCGCTGGTTGCCTTCCTCGCGCATGGTAATTGAGACCGGCGGCCGCTGGGACCGCGACAGCTTCCTGAATCGCGACTTCTTCTCGCCCCGCATTGCCGGCACTGCAATGCTGGCCAAGGCCAGCGAGACCAAGCTCACCGCCGGAATCGGTATCTATTACGACCGCTCCAACCTCAACCTGTTCAGTCAGTCACTTCAGGGAGGCCGGTCAGACGCAATGCTGTTCGCGCCGGTGCCGTTTACCATCAACGCGACTTTTCTGGCCAATCCAGCCCAGCTCAGCATGCCGCGGTTTGTGAATTGGAGCGCCGGCATCGAGCGCCGGCTTCCGTGGAATGTGTACGGCCGTCTGGATTACCTGAACAAACATGGCAAGGGCATATGGGCCTATGAACTGCAACCGGATAGCTCTTACATCCTGCAGGACAAGAGAGAAGACCGTTACGATGCAGTGCAGCTCACCATTCGAAAAGAACTGAAGCGGGGATATCCGCTCTCCTTTTCTTACACGCGCTCCCATGCGCGCACCAACGAAGCACTGGATTTTTCCATCGACAATCTGATCACCGGCGCGCAGTTAGGCGGCCCCATGCTATGGGATGCCCCTAACCAGATAACTTCATGGGGTTCCTATCCACTGCCTTCTTTCTGGAAATTCCGCAAGTTTGATTTTTACTTCTCCGCCCTGTGGCGCAGCGGCTACCCCTTCAGCACCATCGATGAATTCGGCCGCCTCGTCCAGGGACCGAATGCGCATCGCTTCCCTGATTTCCTGACCCTGAATCCGGCAATCGAAAAGAAGTTCGGCTTCCGCGGTTACCTCTGGGCCGCGAGGGTGGGAATCGAAAACGTCACCGGGAGTCTGAATCCTGATACTGTGGATCTGAACGTGAACTCACCCACGTTCCTGACGTTCTTCGGCCAGGGACATCGGACCCTCAACGGCCGGATACGGTTTTTGGGGCGGCAGTAGCGGCGGGCTTGGGTAGCTTCTTCGCTGAACCGGACTTCTTGTTACCGTTTCCCGTTACAGCAGGGTGAGGATGTGCTTTATGCGCTTTGTGGTGCTTCTTCAATCCCAGCGCTATGTCCGCCAATTCCAGGAATCGCGCACCGGTAGCAGCACCGGGGCTTTCATCCGTCAACCGCGACCGGTTGACCTCAAGGCGCGGGGAAATCCACAGTCCTTTCGCGCTGTCTGAACCTTTCGATTTGGAGCGTTTTTGCGACATCAGAAACGACTCCACCCGTTAGATTTATGGTCGTGACTTGAACGCTGGGCGAAATTGCGTTCCAGTGTACCCGCTAATCTGTCAAAGCAGAACGCCAAGGTGCGTCATGGCAGAGTTGCACCCGGGCTGATGCATCTGCAGACAGCGCTCTTACCGGTCCAGCATGAACTCCGGTTCCGGTGTGGCTTGCAGCAGGGTGCGGGTGTATTCGTGTTGAGGCGCAGAAGAGATGCTTTCGGCCTCGCCAATCTCGACGATTTCTCCGCTCCGCATCACGGCAATGCGGTCACTGAGGTATCGCACCACGGGCATGGAATGGGAGATGAAGAGATAAGTAAGGCCAAAGTCGCGCTGGAGTTGTTTGAGCAGATTCACGATCTGTGCCCCAACACTAACGTCGAGCGCAGAAACCGGTTCGTCGCAAACCACCAGCTTGGGGCGAAGGATCAGAGCGCGGGCAATCCCGATTCTCTGGCGTTGTCCTCCCGAGAACTCATGCGGATACCTCTGCAATGCAGATTCCTCCAACCCGACTGCCCTCATCATCTCGGCGGCCGCTATGTGCAGCTCTGCTTTTCGCAGTTTGCCCGGCTCATGGATCATCAAGGGCTCGGTGATGATCTCTTCCACTTTCATGCGCGGGTTCAGGGATGCAAAAGGATCCTGAAAGATGATTTGCATTTGTCGACGCAACCGTCGCAGCTCACCTGTTCCAGCCGCCAGCAGATCTGTCTCTCCGAAACGAATGCTGCCGGAGGTAGGCTCAATCAGCCGCAAAACCATCCGGCCCAGCGTGGTTTTCCCGCAGCCGGATTCGCCAACCAGGCCTAGCGTCTCGCCGGCATGTATATCCAATGAGACCCCGTTTACGGCCCGGACTTCCCGCTGGGTGTGACCAAGAGCGCCCTGCGTGAGATAAACCTTGACGAGGTCGCGAACCTGCATGAGCGGCATTTAGTGACTATACCCCAGCGGGAGCGCGTCTCTTTGTCTTGGTAAAGCGAACGCAAGTTTGTCACCTCTCGGCATTCTTTAAGAGGGCAGGTGCGCCCAAACCTCAGGTGAGTTACTTAAGAGGCTGTTACTTAAAGTGGGATTTTCCGGGATTGGGCTGAGCTCACGGTGTTAGAATTTAGTAACTCCTGCTGAAGAGAGTACCGTTTGGTCGAAATCGCACCATCCATTCTGTCGTCGGACTTCGCCCGGCTTGCCGATCAGGTGCGCGCGGTCGCCGATGGCGGCGCCACCGTCCTGCATGTTGATGTGATGGATGGCCATTTTGTACCGAACATCACGATCGGACCGCCCGTCGTGGCGTCATTGCGGAAAGTAACGGATCTGCCGCTGGACGTGCACCTGATGATCGAAAATCCTGATCTCTACATTCCCGCTTTTGTGGATGCTGGAGCTGACTGGATTTCCGTTCACCAGGAAGCCTGCATCCACCTGCACCGGACGGTGGAACTGATCCGCAGCCATAACGTGAATGCCGGGGTGGTGATCAATCCGGCCACGCCGGTGGAAATGATCGGCGAAGTGCTGGACATGGTGGACCATGTGCTCGTAATGTCCGTGAACCCGGGGTTCGGCGGGCAGAAGTTTATTCCTTCCGTGCTCACGAAGGTGCGAAAGCTTTGTGAGATGAGGGAAGTCGGCCGAACGAATTTTCGGATAGAGATTGACGGAGGCATCAGCACTGAAACCGTAACAGAGGCTGTCCGCTCTGGAGTTGAGGTTCTGGTGGCCGGCAATGCAATCTTCGGAAAAGGTAATCCCAGGGAAAACACGCAACAGTTGCTGAAGCTGGCCAGGGAGGCCACTCTGCAACGCGTCTGATCTCCCACTGCATCAATTTGAGGTAGGAATGCTGAAAAAAATCATTGTCCCCCTGGCCCTCGCCTGTACGCTTCTTCTTGCGGGCGGCTGCCACCACAAGGTTCAGAATCCACTGGCGAACGTTGATTCCAAGCAGCCGGACAAGGTGCTATATGACCGCGCCATGGATTCCATGAAGCACGGCCGTTACCAGGAGTCGCGCACGCTTCTGGAAACCCTGATCAACACCTACCCGGATTCCGAGTTCATTGCCCGCGCCAAGCTGGGCGTGGGGGACGCATGGTATGCAGAAGGCGGCACGGCGGCGTGGCAGCAGGCGGAAGTGGAATATAAGGACTTCCAGACCTTCTTCCCGAATCTGCCAGAATCTTCAGAAGCGCAGCTGAAGGTTGCGAATATCCATTATCGCCAGATGGAAAAGCCTGATCGCGATTATGCCCAGGCTGTCCGTGCTGAAGACGAATACAAGAACCTGGTCCAGACCTACCCTGACAGTCCCCTGGTGCCGGAAGCCAAGCAGCGTCTGCGGGAAGTGCAGGAAGTGCTGGCGGAACGGCAGTACCGTATCGCTCACTTCTATTTCCTGCGTAACAACCTTGCCGCCTCGCAGGCACGGTTGGAGTCGCTGATCGATTCCTATCCCCTTTACAGCGGCGCAGATGAGGCCCTTCTGGAACTCGGCGATCTTTACGTAAAGGAAGCCGAGGCCATGAAAAAGCAGGTGCAGACGTCCGCTGCCACCCGCGAGCGCATCGCCTCCAACTATCAGAAGCACGCGATTGACGCTTACTCACGCATCATCACCCGCTATCCCGCCATGGGTCGCGCTGACGATGCGAAGAAGCGTCTCGCCGCCCTGAATGCTCCCATCCCCACACCCACCGCTGAAGCCGTGGCAGAAAGCAAGGCCGAAGAAGAAAGCCGCGGCAGCGCCGGGATGATGGAAGGCCTGAGGAGCAATTTCCAGAAACATCCCCTGGTAGCCAGATCGGCGCGCGTGGGTGAGCCCAATCTCGCTGAAGAGAAAGTGCACAGCGCTCCTGAGCTGATCAAAGACCTGCAGAACCAGATTGCCGGCGAGTCGGCGGGGACCGTTGGCATCCAAGCCGTCTCTGCGGGCACGGGAGCTCCTGCAGCCAACCAGCCACCTCCGTCCGGTGGAACCGTCTCGCAAGACGCTGAGGGAACTCCTCCATCCCCGGCGCCAAATCAGGTCAACGAAGCTGCGAAGCCGGCACAGCAGGATGACAACAGCGGCACCAAGCCAGCCCAGTCCGCCTCTGAGAAGGCTGCGCAGAACGTCAGCGGAACCCAGGATTCCAGCAGCAAGAAGAAGACGAAGAAGGGCCTGCGCAAGCTGGTTCCGTTCTAGACTGCGCGGCGCGGGGACGCTGGAAGGGCTAGTACTTTTGAGAGCCGTAAGAGGTATACCTCACAAGGTACTGAGGTGGTCTTTCCATTGACTTCAAAGGTAATTACCAGTAAGTTGTCCTCGTTCCCTGCCCGTGTGCGAAGGTATTGACAAGTGTCGCTCAGAATTCT
>JBAIYI010000002.1:0-4188 GCA_037915955.1 Terriglobales bacterium | reverse complement strand
CCTGTCACTTGAGTTCTCCCAACGTAAACGTGATTGGAGCAGTTCCGGTTCCGCTCACGGTCACGGTAACAACGAGCCCACACACCAGCGCTTCGATGGGCGGCTCGCGGCACCCACTTACCGGGGCTTCAATTCTCGCGGGCCTTCTGCTGGGATGTTTCTTGTGCGGGGCGCATCTGCCCGCAAGATCGCGAATGCTGATGGTGGCGGCGATCGTGGTTGCTCTTGGAATCGTGAGTTGTGGCGGGGGCGGTGGTTCGCAAGGAAACCCACCTCCGCCTGCGCAAGGAGGGACTCCGGCGGGAACCTACACCATTACGGTCAGCGCCACCGACCAGACAATCCATGGTCCGGTTGTGCACCAGACAAACCTGACGCTGGTTGTGCGCTAGCTGGGTACAGTATCGGGCGACTACCGCAGCTGAGGGGCCCACGCCACCAGAGCAAAACCGGCTCTGGCGGGGACCCCCAGCTGCGGTCCATTGCTCTGGGCTCACGCGAGGCGGCAGCGGAGCTTTTGAATCGGGAGATCGGAACACCCGATGAGAGCCGATATTTCGCTTGTCAAAGATTTGAAGCCGATTAAGTGGGAGACGCGGCATGCCGCGTCTCTACGCCGGAATTCCTATAAATCCTTCAGGTCTACGCCGGGATTCCCCAAATGCCTCAGAGGATGCACAAACTCAGAAGACATCCAGGTCATGGGCCGAGGCGGCGGGGCCGGTGTAGCCAGCGCGCCAGAGTTCGTCGAGGAGGACGGTGTCTGGATTGTCCTGTGGGCGGAAGAGCTGGTGGTAGAGAATGAGCTGCTTGCATTTCGCGGCGGTGGCGATGGCGGCCAGTTTTGTGGCTGAGGTGTGGAAGGTGGAGTGGTATTTCTTCCAACGATCGGTGCGTTCGTTGAGCCAGACGGAGGAGTAGACCTCGTGCACGAGGAGGTCGCAGCCGTGGCAGGCGTCGGCGACTTTCTGAGTGGCGCCGGTGTCGCCGGAGATGACGATGCTGCGGTCGGCGGTGTCGAAGCGGTAGCCGTACGAGTAGTCCCATGATCCGTGCTCGACGGCGAAAGCGGTGACTTTCACGTTCGCATCCTGGTAGACCACTCCTGGTTTAATTTCATGCGCGTTGATCTTGTAAGCCTTGGGGTTGCCGTGTTCGAGGCCCCGGGTGCGGACGTCGACGTCCTTTATATATGCGGCCTCGATGTGGCGGGCCATATCGGCTATGCCGGGAGGGCCATAGAGTTCGAGCGGAGCGCCACGGTCGAGGACCGCGGGCGTGAGATAGAGATCAGAGAGGCCGGCGGTGTGGTCAGAGTGGAGATGAGTGGCGAAGGCGATCTTTAAATTAGCCGGCTTGAGGGCCGCGATGTGCTTGTCGCGCTCGGCGGCAGCGGCGCGGCGGACGACTCCCGGACCGAAGTCGACGAGGTAGGCGGAGCCGTTCACGACTACGGCGACGGAGGGGCCGGAGCGGTCGGGGTTGGCGATGGGAGTGCCGGTGCCGAGGATGACGAGCTGGGTTTGCGCGAAAGCGGCGGTGGTGAAGAGAAGAAGAGCGGCAAGGCGCATGGAGGAATTTTAGCCACGAATGGAGGAAACACCTACCACGGAGGCACGGAGACACGGAGACAAGAAGAAGAATCGGCCACTGATGAACACAGATGAACGCTGATGCAAGAGTGCTACTAGCTGCTGGCTTGAAGCGTCCAGTCCTGTAGCTCAGCGCGGAGCAGGCAAAAGCAAAACCTTGAAACACAGACGAACAGAGGACGCAGAGAGATGGTGGGGATGAAGACGTCTCCAGGTTTCCCTGATGTAAAGGTATGTGAGAGTACGAGCGTGGTGTGGGGCGGCGTTAACAGAGGTGGAATGAAGAGGACGCAGGGGGCTGCTTCTGAGAGCAATGGGCGCTTAAGAACCCCGAACACGCCTTGGGGCCGCCTGGCGCGAATGGACGTGAATCAAAGGGCAACTTAGCAAAATCTCCCTTGATGGAAATCTTTTCTTCGCTTATAATTCGCCTACCATGGGCAAGTTACAGCTGGACCGCAGGCGGATTATCGCAGCCATTCAAAAGGCAGGAAAAAAGCTGGGCCGGGCGCCGAGCTGGGCGGAACTGCGCCGGCTGACGGGAGTGCCGGAGTCGCGGGTTCGGGTGTATTTCAAGAGCCTAGCCGAGGCGGTGCGCACGGCAGGGCTGAAGCCGCGGCGAGTGGGACTGCCGATCACGAGGGAAGAATTGCTGGAGGATTTTGCGCGGGTGGTGAAGAAGCTGGGGAGGCGTCCGAGCAGGAATGAGTATGTGAAGCTGGGGAATTTCAGTGCGGGGGCGTTCTACAAGAGATTTCGAGGGTGGGGAGAGATTGCGGAGAAATTGCCAAAATTGCCAAGATTGCCAAGATTGACAAGATTGACAAGATTGACAATTGAAAAACCAACACCTTTGAAACACAGAGGCACAGAAGAAGCAAAGGGTTGGGAGAGATTGCGGGGGAACAGTCGCAGCTCCTACAACATTTCAGGAGCCAGGAATGTTGGATCAGTTATGAACAAAGCAACGAGGGACGGGCAGCGATCGCGAGTCAGTGCTCCAGAGGAAGAAAGAGGTAAAGAGCGCGAGGTGCGGGATGAGACAGTCGACGCGGTGGTTTTGCAGCCGGAGATTGTGGTGCGCAGGTTGCCGGCGGAGCTGGAAGGCAAGAAGCGGGTGACGGCGGCGGTATGCGCGATGATTGTGCAGACGCTCCTGGGACCCGAGGCGGGGAACTGGCGGGAGGAGCTGGGGAATTATCTCGATCGGGACATCGGGTCATCGGGCCATCGGATCATCGGTGAAGGAATGCCTCTGGTGAACCTGGAGGCGTGCAGCGGCAGGGTGATCGACAAGAATCGCGCAGTGATGGGAGAGCCGTTTGCGCCGCTGGCGATGACGCATGCGCCGGTGAACGAGCTGGGCACGATGGTGCTGTTTGGAATGCTGGCCGGGCTGCTGGGTTTCGAAATCAACGCGGTGTGGGGAAAGTATCCGGACTGCAATGTGACACAACAGGTGGAACCGGGCAAGAGGCAGGCGCAGCGCGTGGAGGTGGAGTTTGAAAGCCGGAACTTCGCGCGGCATAAGCATCCGGCGCGCAAGTGCGACGTGCTGATCTGCTGGATCCATAACTGGAAAGAATGTCCGAAGCGGATCCAGGTGATTGAGTTGAAAAGTGTGGTGGCGGAGCTGCTGGGGAGGAAGATCTGAGAGATTGCCAGAAATCCCAGAAGTGCCAAAGAATCCAAAGTGGAAGTCCATTCGTCCACTGATGGACACAGATGAAACAATAGACCAATTTATGCCCTTGGGATGTGCCGCTCGATATCTCTTAACCGGTGTACAGTGGGACTTCCTTCCGCTACATTAGGCTGCATCTGCCGTCAGAACATTTTCGGAATTCATAGTTCTGTGAATGAGCAGCTCGCGACGCGCGTGCAGCTCATGATATCGGCGAGATGTTAGCAACCCAGTACATGTACCAAAAAATATCCTAATGATGAGTAAAAGTAGTTGACACTAAACTTCTCTCGTCTTTATAGTCTCACCACTCTCCCGGAATAATCTCGGATTTACTACTACCTTCAGCGAAAATTTCGCTGGAGGGGCCAATGTGTATAGACCGCAACGGGCATACCTGCTTTCAAGGCGTGCCAAACAGGCCAGAATCGATGCCAAATCGTACAAATACAGTTCAAGACAGCACCTATCGTTGGTTGCAAGCCGCTTTATTCTTTTTAGCTCTTCTCGTGTTATTAGCCGGTTCGGCGGCCGCAGCGCCTCGAATCGTACAGAGTGTGAGCGTTCAAAGCCCGCCCTGCGATTTTCCCGGCCAGCCAATTGCCCCTTGCGGCACGGGTCTGAATCAGCTGACGATCAACTTTGCACCCACAAAGCCCGGCAATGCTATCCGACTAATCTACATAGGCACGTTTACTAGCTCTAATAGGGTATGTACAGATAATCTTGGGAACGCATGGGACAACAACTTCGGAGCAAGTGACAGGGGAGGGGTCTCGGTTTACGGCGCTTCTCCGCAATCTCTTGCGAGAGCGGGACTAACATCGATAACATGCGTGGGAGGGATCATCAGCAATCAGGCAGGTTCGGGTCCATTTGGTATTGGCGGTTTCAGTTCGCTTGAGTTTATTG
>JBAIYI010000482.1:0-4743 GCA_037915955.1 Terriglobales bacterium | reverse complement strand
GCGCTGGCTGCGCAGGCGATCCAGACCGGCAACGCGGAGGTCGTCGTTGCCGGTGGCATGGAATCCATGACCAACGCCCCGTACCTGCTCCCGCAGGCGCGCAAAGGATACCGTCTCGGCAATTCTCAGATCATCGACTCCGTGGTGAATGACGGGCTTTGGGATATTTACAACAACTATCACATGGGGATGACAGGCGAGAACGTGGCGCAGAAGTATGGCGTGACTCGCGAACAGCAGGATGAGTTTGCGGTCAACTCGCATCGGAAGGCCGTGCAGGCATGGAACGAATGCCGCTTCAAGAGCCAGGTGATGCCGGTGGAGCTTCCGGCAAGAAAGAAAGGCGAGCCGCCAGTGATCTTCGATAAGGATGAAGGTCCGCGCGCTGATACATCCGCCGACTTGCTCCGCAATCTGAAACCGGTCTTCAAGAAGGATGGCACAGTTACTGCGGGCAACGCGTCCACCATGAACGATGGCGGAGCGGCCGTGGTCGTCACGTCAGCAGCAAAGGCGAAGCAGCTGGGTGCGGAGCCCATGGTCCACATCGTGGCACAGGCCACCAGCGGCATTGAACCGGAGTGGGTAATGATGGCGCCGGTGGATGGCATCCGGAAGATCTGGGCCAAAACCGGATGGAAGCCGGACGAGGTGGACCTTTACGAGATCAACGAGGCGTTTTCAGTCCAGTCCGTGGCAGTGATCAAGGAACTGGGAATCGATCCGGAGAAGGTTAACGTAAACGGCGGCGCCGTAGCGCTGGGACATCCCATTGGCGCCAGTGGCTGTCGCGTGCTGGTCACGCTGATCTACGAACTCATGCGTCGCAATGCGAAGCGAGGAATCGCTGCCCTGTGTCTGGGCGGCGGAAACTCCGTAGCAATGGCAGTGGAGCGGCGGTAAGAGTAAAAAGAATCAAACGAGCGGATCGGGTGCCTGCCCGGTCCGCTTTTTTATTTATTCCCCGGGATCGCCCACCAGCATCTTGCGCAGGCGGCGGTATGTGGCGTGAATGGTTTCGTAGAGTTCTGAAACGCCCATGGTGAATTCGTTGATGCTGCTGGCGTCAATGTCAGCATTTACGTTGTGGGCCAGCTTCTTCAGCATCTGCATGCGTTCCGCTTCAAGCTGCGGCAGGATCTCAAACGGGTCCCCGCCACTGGAATTAAGTTCAACCCATTGCTGGATCGTCCAGGTGGTCTGGCGAAGGTGACCGAGCGAGTCATGAAATTGCGCAATCAGGCGCGGATCCATTTGTTCGCGCACCATCTGCTGCTCGAGTTCGTTCAACTGATTAATGGCGGCGGTGATCTTCTGACCCAGCGGGCTTTGCGCAGCACTGCGAGTGGGTGCCGGCATTGGCGTGGCTGCGGAGCGGGCGACCGCAGTCATGGAAGCCGTAGGCACCGGACGCGTGGTGGTCAGCGGGGCAGGTTTGCGAATGGGATCTTCAGGAACAACCTGGCGTTTCTCCTCAGGACGCAGTTCCTGCATTCCGGCCAGAGTGCCGACAAGAAATTCGAGTTTCTGCTGATCTTCAGCAGAGAGATTCTGGAATGAGAGACCCATCCCGACGGCGTGGTTCGAAGCTTTCACATCCGCGCGGCCGCGGATGATGGTCTCGCCGATGCGCAACACAAACAACACCTCGTTGCCGATCGGGAAGGTTGAAACTGTCTCCACGTAACAGCCTTCCAGGCTGATGTCACTCAGGTTGGCGAAGACGGCAGGGGTTGATTCGCTTCGGCGCAACTCCACGCCTCCGCTGCAGTGATAGCGGACGTGCTTCCTCCGGCTGGACGGTATTTCGTGCATAAGGAACGGAACCTGATGGTTGAACTCGATAGTAACCCTGAAGTTCTCTTGTATCAACGGAAACATGTACTTCGGTAATGGAAATGAGTGTAAATTCCCGTTTTTTAAAGTTGAACGGCGGAGGTTTCTGGATCAGCGATTCTCCTGCTAGAATCTGCCTCTACCTCTCGTATGCTCTTCAAGACCCAGAGCGCTGCTGTTTACGGCATCGACGCGAACATTATTGAAGTGGAAGTCGATGTAAGTCCCAATCGCCAGACCGACGACAATTTCCAAACTGTCGGTTTGCCTGATGCCGCCGTCCGCGAAAGCCGGCAGCGGATTCGAGCTGCGCTGCGGAACTGCGGCTTCGATGTCCCGCCTACCACCATCACCATCAATCTGGCGCCCGCGGACATTCGCAAAGAAGGATCGGGCTTCGACCTGCCCATGGCGATGGGCATTGTTGGGGCTTATGGCGGCCTGACCAAGAAAGAGCTTGGCGATTTTGTGATGGTGGGAGAGCTTTCGCTCGATGGAAGCATTCGCGGTGTACGCGGTGCTCTGCCAATTGCGATTGCCGCGCGGGCGAAGAAGATCCCCAACGTGATTTGTCCGGAAGTGAACGCCCGGGAAGCGGCGGTGGTGGGTGGCGTGAATGTCTATCCGGTAAAGACGCTGCTTGATGTGGTGAATCTGGTCAATACGGGCAACGGTATTTCTCCCATCAAAGTTGATACCTCTCAGATGCTGGGCGCTGAGATTGCTTCCACCGCCGACTTTAAGGAAGTGCGAGGCCAGTTCACGGCCAAGCGGGCGCTTGAGATTGCCTGTGCGGGCGGGCACAACATTCTGATGATCGGGCCGCCGGGATCAGGCAAGACGATGCTTGCCAAGCGCATCCCAGGGATCCTGCCGCCACTGACGTTTGAGGAGGCGCTCGAGACCACAAAGATTCACAGCGTAGCCGGTGTCCTGGATGCCAATGCGGGGCTGGTCAGCGTGCGGCCGTTTCGCTCGCCGCATCACACCATCTCCGATGCCGGGTTGATCGGGGGCGGGATCATCCCGCGTCCGGGAGAAGTTTCTCTCGCGCACAATGGCGTGTTATTCCTGGATGAACTGCCGGAGTTCCCGCGAAACGTGCTCGAAGTAATGCGCCAGCCGCTGGAAGATGGAAGCGTTTCCATTGCCCGGGCTTCCATGTCCCTGACCTTTCCTGCGCGATTCATGCTGGCGGCGGCGATGAACCCCTGTCCCTGCGGCTATCACGGTTCGCCGCAACGCGAATGCCCATGCAGCCCAACGATGATCCAGCGTTACGTGTCAAAGATATCCGGACCGCTGATGGACCGCATTGATATCCACATTGACGTTCCGGCGGTGAATTACAAAGAACTGCGTGGACCGGAAGGGAAGACCGAGAGCTCGGCGCAGATTCGCGAACGCGTCATCCGCGCCCGCGAAGTCCAGCTTAACCGTTTTGCCGCCGCCGGCGAACGAATCTACTCCAACGCCCAGATGGGACCGCGCCAGATTCGCGCGTACTGCGAACTGGGCACTGACAGCGAGCGCATGCTGGAGCGGGCCATGCAGCAGCAGGGATTGAGTGCCCGCGCTCATGATCGCATCCTCAAGGTTGCGCGGACCGTCGCGGACATGGACGGCGCAGCGCAGATCGAAAGCAAGCACATCGCGGAAGCGATTCAATATCGCACGCTCGATCGGACGTACTGGAGCTGAGCGAAGAGCAATTTTTCAACAGCAGCTCACCTTAGCCGGACTAAGTATCTCTTTTACAACTCATTCAAGCCCAGCTGCAAACACCTGCTCACAATCTGCCATCTAGCTAAACATTCCACGTGCTCACCTGCTGCTTAAGCACGAACCAGCGCCGCTCACTTTTTTAAGTTTGGTCCAAGGAGAAAGTATGGAGCCCCGGCAAAGCAGGAAAACTACTTTTCAGGCAGTCTCTCAACCGGTGATTGCACCGGTATCTCGCCCTGCTCGTCAACCTTTTACACGAACTCCTCAATTCCGCAATTTCGCCGCACGCGTCTTCCGAATGTGCCAGAAGTTCGGCGTGAGTGTTACACCAAGACATTTTTACTGGCCTATTCCTGATCTCAACGCACTCTCGCAAAAAGACTGGACAGCGTGTGCCCTTTCTGAAGGCGTGAACCTTCAGCTGGAGAGACAGTTACAAATGCTGCAGGCTGACCTGCTTGCCTTCCAGGCCGAATGCAACTTCCCGGAAGCGGCAACCGAGTGGGAGCACCAGTTCCATTTCAACAATGGATTTTTTGAGAGAGTGGATGCCGAAATCGCTTATGCCATGGTGCGGCACTTCCAGCCGTCACGAATCGTGGAGATCGGTAGCGGCAACAGCACGCGCCTTCTGGCGGCGGCCCTGGCTCGCAACCATGAACAGAGGGCGCAGGGCGAGCTCATCTCCATTGAGCCTCATCCTGATCCGGTGCTTGTGCGGGGTTTTCCTGGATTCACTGAACTCATTCCCCAGCAGGTACAGCAGGTGCCGATGGAGATCTTCACCAGTCTTGGCCCGGGCGACATTCTCTTCATTGATTCGAGTCATGTGGTCGCCATTGAAAGCGACGTGATCCACGAGTACCTGCGTATCCTTCCCAAGCTCAAGCCGGGAGTCGTCATTCACATCCATGACATCTTCATGCCGGCGGATTACCCGGAGAAGTTTGTGATGACGAATCTCTGTTTCTGGGGAGAGCAGTACCTGCTGGAAGCGTTTCTCTCCTACAACCGGGCCTTCGAAGTACTTTGGTCCAGCAGCGCCATGCAGTTCTTTCATCGCGAGGCGCTAGAGAGGCACTTCCCAGAATGGGTGGGCAGCTTCGAGCGCATGCCGGCGGCAATGCGGGCTTTCACACCGACACTCGACGGCAGGAACGTTTGGCCGTGCAGCTTCTGGAT
>JBAIYI010000099.1:0-1859 GCA_037915955.1 Terriglobales bacterium | reverse complement strand
TTCCTGAGGCCTACAAGCGGCTGCAGAACGTGCTGAAGCAGGAAGTGGCCATGCTGGTGAAGGCGAGCGTGCGGGTGGAAGAGGGGTCGAACCCGAAGGTGGCGATCAGCACGCTAACTCCGCTGGAAGAAGCCACGCCGAAGCTGCCAAGGTCGATCCGGGTGAGGGTTCCGCTCGATGGGGCGAGTGAAGGCACGATTGACGCGCTGCACTCGCTGTGTCGCGAGAGGAAAGGAGAGGCAAAGGTATTGTTTGACCTGGACCGCTCGGGCGACTTCATGGTGGTGATGGAAGCCGACGGATATAATGTGTGTCCAGACCGCTCTTTTATTGCTCGAGTGGAGGAGTTGTGCGGAAGGGGCAGTGTTCGCATTGTGGATTGATGCTGTCACTGTGCTTTCAAGATTTTTGTCATCCTGAGCGAAAGGCGAGCGAGGCACGAGTGAGCATGAGCCGAAGGATCTATGTATTTATGAGTTCCAGGACAAATGCATAGATCCTTCGACTCACCCTCACCCGCTCTGCGGGCTCGGGTTCGCTCAGGATGACAAATCATTTATAGGGCTCGCACAAAACAGTCACATAGGTTTCAAGCTAGCCCGTAGTAGCTACAAGCTCGGAGAGAAAACATTGGATCCCGCAGTTAAAGCGCAGAGACAACTCGAGACGATGGAGAAGCAGATTGCCGACCTGGAAGCCAAGGCCGGCGCTGATGAGGAGAAGCATCTCCAGCTCAGGCACCTGCAGCACCAGGTGAGCTTTCTGCGCGACCAGATTCGCCAGCACATCAATGCGTGGCAGAAGACGGAGCTGGCGCGGCATGCGCAGCGGCCGTACACGCTGGATTACGTGGAGCGGCTGTTCAGCGACTGGAGTGAGATCCACGGCGACCGCGCGTATGGCGACGATCCGGCGATCGTCTGCGGGATGGCGCGCTACCACGGCGACGAAGTGATGGTGATGGGCCACCAAAAGGGCCGCGACACCAAGCAGCGTGTGTATCGCAACTTTGGCCAGGCGAATCCGGAAGGCTACCGCAAGGCGCTGCGCTGCATGAAGCTGGCGGAGAAATTCGGCAGGCCGATCTTCACCTTTATCGATACGCCGGGAGCGTATCCGGGGCTGGGCGCGGAAGAGCGCGGCCAGGCTGAGGCGATTGCGCATAACCTGCGCGAAATGGCACGGATTGAAGTGCCGATCATCACCACGATCACCGGAGAAGGCGGCAGCGGTGGCGCGCTGGCGCTGGCCGTTTCTGATCGCGTGTTCATGATGGAGAACACGGTGTATTCGGTTATCTCCCCCGAAGGATGCGCGTCGATCATGTGGCGCGATGCTTCAAAGAAAGAAATCGCCGCGCAGGCTCTGCGCATTACCGCGCCTGACCTGAGCGAGATGAAGATCATCGACGAAATCATTCCCGAGCCCGATGGCGGCGCACACAATGATGCCGATGCAGCCGCTGCTCTGGTTGACCAGGTGCTGCAACGCCACTATGACACCCTGAAAGCAATGCCAGCGCGTGAACTGGTTGACGCCCGCTACGAAAAGTTCCGCCGCATGGCGCATTTCTACACGGAATAAACCTTGCCCGAAAAAAATACGCACAAAGCTGCCGCAGGAGAGACGGTGATTGCGCATGCGCCGTGCCGTGTGGACCTGGCCGGTGGAACCATGGACATCTGGCCGTTGTACCTGTTCCATCCTGGCGCCGTAACGGTGAACTTTGCCGTGAACGTGCTCACGCGCTGCCGTATTTCGCGTCTAGAAGGAAAGCGGATCAGGTTGACTTCGCTCGATACCGGTAGAGAGGAAGAGTTCTCGAGCTTCGATCAGCTCTGCGGGACAAAGAAGTTCCG
>JBAIYI010000489.1:0-2667 GCA_037915955.1 Terriglobales bacterium | reverse complement strand
GGTGTACAGGCCCACGCCCGAATTTCCGTTCTATCTCGTCAATTACAAACAGTCCGAGCATACGCATTCGAGGACTTTCAACAACGACTGGCTCATGGAGATGAAACCCGACAATCCCCTTTTGATGAATTCGGCAACGGCAGCGAGGAGACCTGCGGTGAAGAGGACAATAAAAGCAAACAAAATCGCCACGGGGGTGGCGAAGCGGGATTTCAGAGACATGACCTATGTTAGCTTGGAACTTTGCTTAACACAATCAGTAAGTGCCTCAGAGAGACAGGGTTACAGGCTAAAATCAGCTAAGAGGAACACCCCACTTTGCCCTTGAAACAGAACATTGTCGTCCTTGAGGACGATCAGGACATCGCAAATCTGATTCGCCACCACCTTCAGCAAGAGGGCTTTACTGTACATGTGGCAACTTCGGGTGATAAAGTCCTGCCCCTTGCCCGCCAGTATTCTCCGGCCCTGTTTCTGTTGGACATCATGGTTCCTGGCCTTAATGGCTTCGAGGTGTGCCGCTTGATCCGGCAAAACCGCGAGATCGCCAAGACTCCGGTGATCTTCGTGACCGCAAAGACCACGGAAGATGATCGCGTTCGCGGCCTGGATCTTGGGGCAGATGACTACATCAACAAGCCTTTCAGTACTCGCGAACTGCTTGCCCGGGTACGGGCGGTGCTGCGTCGTTTCGAGCAGCCGATCACAACCAATGTGGCAACTCCGGACTTCGAACTCAATAGTGAATCCATGACGTTGACAGTCCGCGGAGAACCTGTGGAGACCACCGCAACCGAATTTCGCCTCCTGCATTTTCTTGCAACTCACCCGGGTCGCGTGTACACGCGGGACCAGGTTCTCGACGCGGTGTGGCGGGACATGTCATTCGTTACCCCGCGATCGGTGGATGTTTACATCCGTCGTCTGCGGGAAAAAATCGAAAGCGACTCCGAAAATCCTCGATACTTAAAAACGGTACGCGGCGCAGGGTACAAGTTTGAGGCGGCAAAATGAGAAACAGGATCTTTCTCAAGGCGCTGGCAGCGTTTATTGCCGTGATTGCGGTAGCCACCCTCACCCTGGACATCAGCATTCGGGATTCATGGGAGAGGTCCTATCGTGAGCGAACCGAGAGGGTCCTGGACGAACACCTGGAGTGGCTGGCCCAGCGCGTTCAGTACGATCATGAGCACACATTGCAACAAATCGCTGAAGAAACAGCCAGAATTTCTGAAGCGCGTGCAACAATCATCGAGCGCAACGGAAAAGTGCTTGCGGATTCAACAGCAGATGCAACAACGATGGAGAACCATGCCGGCCGGCCCGAGGTTTTGCGAGCCCTGGAAGGCGGCACGGGATCCTCTACACGCCTGAGTCATACCGTCGGCATCGAGTTTTTGTATGTGGCAATGCCGAGCGGAGACAAGATCGTCCGCCTCGCGTATCCTCTTTCCGCCATTCAACATTTCGAAAGCGAGTTACGCGGAGTGCTATTGCGTTCTTCCCTTCTGGCGCTCCTCTTCGCACTTCTGCTCTCTCTGGTTGCGGCTCAGCTGATCTCGCGCCGCCTGCAGAAGATCGTCCGCTTTGCCGAGCAAATTGCGGCGGGTGACCTGGGGGCTCGCATTTCTGAAGGCAAGGGAGACGAGATTGCACAGGTGGCGGGAGCGTTGGACCGCACCGCCCGCCGTCTGGAGGAGAACTTCGCCGCTTTAAAGGAAAGCCAGGCCCAATTGGAAGCCCTCTTGAACAGCATGAATGACGGAGTGATCGCGGTTTCACAGGATATGACGGTCTTGTGGGCCAACCGGGCAATCTCCAACCTCACCCATCAGCCGGTGAGGCTGGGGGCTCCCGTGGTGGAGACAATCCGGCAGCCAGACTTTCTCTCCACTCTGCATTCAGCTCTGCGCAGTAAGCAGAGAGAAACCGCAATTGCACCAGCCTTTATCGGACGAAAGTCCTTCTCCATAACCGCTGGGCCCCTTCCCGAAGGTGGAGCTGTGAGTGTTCTGCACGACATCTCTGATATTGAGCGCGTGGAGAAAACACGCCGGGATTTTATTGCCAATGTGTCGCACGAGCTGCGAACACCACTGACTTCCATTCGAGGCTACGCCGAAACGCTTCTCGAGTCAGAAGACTTGAACGGCAGTTCGCGCGAGTTCCTGCAAGTCATTCGCCGCAATGCTGAACGCATGAGCCGACTCACAGAAGATCTGCTGGTGCTCGCCCGCGTGGAATCCGGCGAAGAGAAGCTCGATCTGCGGCCGCACTCAGCCCTGGAATTGGTCAACGAAGCGGCCGGGTCGATGGAGGAGACGGTGCGGTCCGCGGAAATGGAACTGAAAACGCTCAATGTTCCTGACCTCCCCGTGCTGGCTGATAGTTACGCCATCCATCAAGTGTTTGCTAATCTGATCAGCAACGCAGCCAGATATGCGCAGACGGGGAAAAAGCTCGAGGTGGGGGCCCGGGAAAAAGGAAATAGCATTGAATTCTTCGTGCGCGATTACGGCCCCGGCATACCGTCAGAGCACCTGCCGCGCATCTTTGAGCGCTTCTATCGCGCAGATAAGGCGCGTTCGCGCGAGTCCGGCGGTACTGGGCTGGGCCTGGCGATTGTGAAACACATCGTGCTGAACCATGGCGGCTCTGTGCATGTAG
>JBAIYI010000917.1:0-2575 GCA_037915955.1 Terriglobales bacterium | reverse complement strand
ACGAACAATGCTTCATATTGCGAAGGTGGCAGGTAGATGCCACGCTCCAGCATCGCCCGATAGAAGGCAGCAAAGGCTTGCGTGTCGGACTTTGAGGCGCTGTCCCAGTCGGTTACGGGACCGGGCTGGAAGAACCACGTAAGCATGGAACCTACACGGTTTACGCAAAGCTTAAACCCGTGTTGTTCGGCCACAGCCACAACGCCGTCGGCCAGTTTGGCTGAGCGGCTTTCCAGTTGTGAGTAGACTTCGGGATGCTCGCGCAGGTGCTGCAGCATGGCCTTACCGGCGGCCATGGCAAGAGGGTTTCCTGAGAGCGTTCCCGCCTGATAAACCGGGCCAATCGGGGCCACCATGTCCATGAGCTTGGCAGTGCCGCCATAGGCGCCCACCGGCAGCCCGCCGCCGATGATCTTGCCCAGCGTCGTGAGGTCAGGCTTGATGCGGAAGCGCTCCTGTGCTCCGCCACGCGCCACCCGGAAGCCGGTCATCACTTCATCGAGAATCAGAACCGTGCCGTGCTGCTCAGTGATTTTGCGCAGGAACTCCAGATAGCCTTCCTTCGGCGGAACGCAGCCCATGTTGCCGACCACGGGTTCCACGATCACGCAGGCGATCTGGTCTTTGAACTTGTTGAATGCCTCTCCCACTGCTTGCTGATTGTTGTATGGCAGCGCCAGGGTGAACTGCGCCTGCTCGGGCAGAACGCCGGCTGAACCGGGAATGCCGAGAGTCGCCACGCCAGAGCCAGCTTTCACCAGCAACGAATCGGCATGGCCGTGATAGCAGCCCTCAAACTTGATGATGTACTTGCGATTGGTGGCGGCGCGAGCAAGCCGTATGGCGGACATTGTCGCCTCTGTTCCGGAGCTAACGAAGCGCACGCGCTCGATTGAAGGGAACGCGTCAATCACTTCCTCGGCCAACTCGGCCTCAATCGGTGTACAGGCGCCAAAGCTCGCGCCGTCACGATTGGCCTTCTCTACGGCTTCCACCACCGGTGGGAACGCGTGTCCCAGGATCAGCGGGCCCCACGAGCCTACGAAATCCACATATTCGTGCCCGTCGACGTCCCAGATGTGGGCGCCTTTGCCGTGCGTGATGTACGGCGGATCGCACTGCACGGATTTAAACGCCCGTACCGGTGAGTTCACGCCGCCGGGGATCACCCGGGATGCCCGCTCGTGCAACTGCTTGCTTCGTTCCCACGTCGCCAAAGAAATGGTCTTGGTAGCCATAGCCTATTGAATATAACTCCGGCAAGCTGGCGGAAGTGTGATGGGCAGCACAGCACGCCAGAGTACCGCTCTGCCGCTCTCTGCCGTGCCTTGCCGCTAACGCTGCCTTTTTATCTGTTGCAACAATGCACCTGTAAGCCCACGAGGTGCTACCGTGATGAGAAACCCGATCTTTTTCGCCGTCATCTTCGCCGCTGCGGTGGCGTTCGCCCAGCAAACCACAGACACCGCTTCCCAGCAGGAACCAGCCATACCCGATAACCGCGACATTATCGCGCGCGCCAGAACGGTGTTCGTCGAATCCGACACGTTCTATATGAAGCGTGAGAACCTTGAGAGTTCCCTGCTCGGCCGCAAGGAATTCAAGGCTTGGGACATGCGCATTAGCAGCCGTCGCGATTTCGCTGATCTGCTGATTCGCGTACGGCGAATCCCGTTCTCCAATCACTTCAACTACACGGTAACTGACCGTGCGACGGACACGATCGTCATGGCGGGTAAAGTGGATTCCATGGCTGGGCGGGTCTATGGCCTCATCGCGGATGAAATCGTACATAAGATGAAAGTGATGCGCGGTGATCCGCTGGCAGGTAAGCCGCTGCCGAAGGAGTGAACGGCCCTGCCCCGGTTCTCATCGAGGAACCGCCAGCTTGAATTAGGCTTTTCGGATTACAGATTCGCAAGCTGCGTAAGCACGAGCCAAAAACTGCTCGAGTTCTTCGTCATCGTCTTCATCAGGATCTTCCTGGCCACGACGCCAGAGGAACGCCCGACCGTCGACGACTTCCATGACGAAGCCGTGACCGCACGGCTTGGGCCCCCTGCTCGTGGCATCAGAGCCCAGATTGAACATGACAATGATACGGTAGCCAGCTTTATGGCCGTGGCCGCTGGAGGTGTGTTGCAGGAAGTGGACGAAGGGCACGTCTTGAAAGTCCCCGTAGGTTACATCTTCAGCAGAATCAAAACGGCCGAAAAACGAGGTGGAGTAAAGGTCGAGATCGGCAGGGTTGATCTTGCGAACGAACTGGAAGCCGTGCTCAGCCGCATAAGCCTCCATTTGCTGGCGCCTCTTGCGAATAACGTACAGCAGCGAAAGTGTCAGGACCACGACTACAACCGCATAGCCCTCTTTGATCCAGTTCAAATACATAAGGCGGCGGTCAGCATACACTGATTATGTTTAAATAGATATGTGATCCTTCCCTTCGTCCGCGAAGTCCTGGCGGACGTGGAAAAGGGCCTCGGATTCCAGCAGGCGGCCTCCTATCTGAAACAGCGTAGGGGGGAGGTAACTCCCTCCGCGGGGCGTATTCGTCTCTCCGGGCTGGTCTTAG
>JBAIYI010000233.1:0-4517 GCA_037915955.1 Terriglobales bacterium | reverse complement strand
AGCTGGTGGAGCATCGGGCCGCGCCACACCAGCGGCTTGTCGCCGGGGTTGAGCAGGCCTACGGAGATCATCTTCACGCCGAAGTTCTGCAGCGGCTCAATGCGATTCTCGCCGAGAACGCGCGGCTGGAGGTTGATGTTCATCATCAGGGGGACGTTGGGGCCGTAAATATCGGCGTCGAGCAGGCCGGTACGGTATCCGAGCTTAGCCAGTGCAGCCGCCAGGTTCACCGCGATGGTGGTTTTGCCGACGCCGCCCTTCCCTGAGCCGACTGCAATGATGTTTTTTACTCCGGGAAGCGGGAAGGGCCCCTGCGGGGGCGCGCCATGAGTGTGTCCGTGTGCCATAGGTAAACTCTGATTATACGGGACTCGCTCGCATCCCGAGCCGAAGGAGAGAGCCCTATTCCAGGCGCGCGTCCGTGACCGTTGCGTAGCGATCTTCTGCCGTGAAAAAGACCGGGCCATCCTCAAGCATAAGGAAGCTCTTTGTGAACCCGCAGCAGCGGCGTATCGGGAGAGCATGAATAAGAACGCTTTTTGAGTCGCCTACCGGCGTTTTCGCCGTGACGACAAACCGATAAAACCCATCATTGGCCAGCTCTGGGACGTTGATCTCAGATCTCTGATTTGCACTCGCCTTAGCCCTGAGCTCTCTCATCTTTCTGAATGCTCTAGATTCTGCAGCACTGACCAACTGCGGCGGCTCCATTGGATTCAGAAACAAGATTCCGAGCACTATCGCAGCAAACAGCACTCTTGCAACTGTATTCAAAGTGAGGAATATCGAGATGGTCATCCAGAGAACCGCGATTCCGGCCAACCCTTTTGGCCCATGAAGGAAGTACCAGCAGCCGTCATGATTGAGAGCGGAAAATAAAAGACCGCAGATCGCCAGACTTGTAAGCGTGGAAACCAGCACCCTTTGTGCCCATCGATGATGAGAAAATGGCAGGTTCACTCCTGTTTCTGATCGTCAACTTTGACACAATTTGCGCATGATTATTCGGCCGATCACCGCCGTGCCAGCTTCTGCCGTTCTCTTTCCTGATCGCGCAACTGCCTGCGCCGGCCGGCATCTTCGTACCGCCGCTTCTCTTCATCAGTCTCAGGAACCACCGGCGGAACGGAATGGCGGCGGCCGTGCTGATCAACGGCAACAAACGTGAGGTAGGCCGAAGCGACATGGCGCGTGGTTCCGGCGATGTAGTTCTCCACCCAGCACTTCACGCCCACTTCCACGGAAGTGTTGAAAGCGCGGTTTACGGATGACTTCAGGATCAGCAGATCGCCGATGTGCACCGGCAACAGGAAATCGATATGGTCCATTGAGGCGGTGACGACGTGGCTGTGGGTGTGGCGGTGAGCCGCCATGGCTCCGGCGATGTCGATCAGGTGCATGAGGCGTCCGCCGAGCAGGTTCCCGAGCGGATTGGCGTCGTTGGGAAGCACCACCTCCGCCATCTGCGATTGCGACTCGTGCACGGTGCGTGGCATCATGTGGCCATCTTTGGAAATGGTGGTCATACCTTGATTTTACAAGGCAGGGTGAGACCGGGTAATCGAGAGATTCGAAGACGTCGTCACAGCAACCGCCTGTTCAACAGCAATGAGGCTGAGGCCGGCGAGTGGTGACAATGTTCCAGGCCGCGAACCGCTCCTGAGCTTATTGCTTGCCTGTCGGCTTTACGGGAGTTTTAGGGATTGTGGAGCTGACTTTGCTTACGTAGCGGTCTGAGAGCTTCCAGCTGTCACCTACTTTCTTCCACAGGTCCACCACGAAAAACTCGCCGCCGTCATCTTTGCCCTTCGAGGTGGACTCCTGCAGGCGGTCATAGCTGACGACAGCAGAGGCGCCAAGGTCGGCGACCCAGAACTGGCGCAGAACGCAGGATTTGAGAACGAAGTCCTTGCTCATCACCGAATCCAGCCATTCATCACCGGCAAGCGGATCAGCGCTGGGGAAGTGGACGGTGAACTCGTCCGTCAGCATGGCCTCAACAGCGGCTTTGTCCTTCTTCTTAAGAGCCTGGACCATCTGGTTTTCCAAGCCGGAGAACATTGTGACCTGCTTGGTGGCGGTGATGATACGGGGGGTCAGCGAAGGCTTGACCGGCTCCTGCGCCAGAGCGAATGCGGTGAGCAAAGCAAATCCAGCCAGAGCAATGCTAAATCGAGTCCGAATGAGCATCCTTGTTCGTCTCCTGAAGATTTTCTTGATTGTAATAAAAAGCCGTCCGGCGAGCCGGACGGCCTCTGGTCAAATAAGTTGGTTAGTTGGTGAAGAACGGTCCGCCCAGGGTCTGGTCGCAACCGCCGCCGCGGCTGTTTTCCCATTCCATCTGGATCATCCAGTTGTGGCCGCCAAAGGTCTGGTTGAACTTAGAACCGTTGGCAGCGGTCTGCGTCGGGCCGAACTTGAAATTGCATTTATCGGCATCTTCGTTGCCGGCGGAGTCAAACCAGGCATTCAGGTCGGGATCGGTAATGGCTTCTTCGGTCTCGTGGGTGATCACGTTGGCCATGCCGTCAGCGCCGCCTACGCCAGCCGAAGGGCTGTTCGGGCCGGTGCTCTGGATTTCGCAGCCGCTGGGGCACTGGTCAGTGTTGCCGATGAAGGCCCACTTAATGTCCTTGCCATTGATCGTCTGATGCGTGTGGAAGCCGCAGAACTGGGTGCAGAATCCACTCTCTTTGACGTCAGAGGAGGTCAGAAAGAGATATATGCCGTTAGCATCGGTCGGCAGCTTTCCGCTGGTAAGCGCGGAGGAGATAGCTGCAGTGATCTTGCTGTTGCGCAGGCGCGTTCCCTGCGATCCAGTGTCAGTGGTCGCCTGGACGAAGTTCAAGTGGCCGCTTACGTTTCCGGTCGTGTCACCATATGTGGTGTTGATGGCTTCGTAGTTAGATCCACCAAGAGACGTGCTCGACAGAAAGCCCTGGAGCAGGCTTTGTGTGGCAGCAGTATTCGATCCTGTGCCGTTCCAGGTGCCATACCAGATGATGTAAATCGGAACCGGATTGCCCTGGAGCACGGGCCCGCCGTTGTAGTTGATACCGTTTCCTGTTGTCACCGACTGACCGGTCGGGGCAGCACCGTTGTCAGCCACTGCGCTTGCGGTGCCGTCGCCGTTGGGAACCATCTTGTCACCAGCAGGAGTTGATGGACGAAGTACCGATTGCGCCATCAGGAAGTTGGCGGCCAGAATCATCAAGCCAAAAGCCAGAAAATACCTGGTTTTTCCAAGGGGAAGTTTCATGCTGACCTCACGATTTTAGATTTGCAGGGTTCTGCCGGAAAGGAGCCCACGATAAAGCCGGTATGAGTTGATCTTGCCATGGCACTTGCTTACGCGGCTTTTGGTGTAGGGGCAGGGAAGGCCGCGCAGTTGACCGAGTCTACTACCACTTTGTTCGGCCAGCAACATAAGTTTGAGGTTTTTAATGTGTTGCGATTCCCAAAATGGGAAAGCCGTCCGGGCGTGCCGGACGGCTTTGGATTGGTTACGGGTTAAAGGATTAGAGGTGCTGGACGCAGCCGCCGCCGTTGGCGTTTTCCCACATCTGCTGGAGCATGTAGTTGTGGTTGCCAAAGGTCTGGTTGTACTTGGCCGCGGCGGTGTTGCCGGCAGCGGTGCAAAGGCCGTTGCCCGGGCAGCTATTGGTGGCGCCGAAGTTGAAGTTGCACTTGTCGCCATTTTCGTTGCCGCTGGAATCAAACCAGGCGTTCAGGTCAGGATCGGAAACCGCTTCTGACAGCTCGTGGAACATGACGTTCGCCATGCCGTCAATGCCGCCCAGATTGGCAGCCGGGCTGTTCGGGCCGGTAGGCTGGATTTCGCAGCCAGAGGGGCAGCGGTCCACGTTGCCGACGAAAGAGTACTTGATATCCGAGCCCGCCAGGGTGGCATGGGTATGCCAGCCGCAGTAGCGGGTGCAGAAGCCCGACGTCTCGCGGATGTTGGAAGAGCTCAGCACGAAGTAAACGCCATTGGGATCATTCGGCAGTCTCCCGCTGGTGATGGCATTCGAAACCTGGGCCTGGACGCCGCTGTCACTCAGGTTCGTGGAGCTGACAACCGTCGTGCTGCCGCCAAAGTTCAGCAAGCCGCTGACGTTTCCGCTGTTGTCACCGTAAGTGGTGTTCACGTTGAACGGCAGGGTGTTGCTCAGGTTGGTCAGGTAGGTCTGGATGGCGGCCTGCGTTGCCGCAGTGTTGGAACCGGTGCCGTTCCAGTTTCCGTACCAGATGATGTAAGTATTCACGGTGCCCTTCATGACCGGGCCGCCGTTGTAGTTGATACCGTTTCCGGTGACCACGGCCTGGCCGGTCGGTCCGGCGGCTTCGACCCTGGCGCTACCATCGCCGTTGGGGACCATCTTCTGGCCTTCGCCGGCCTGAGTGGGGCGGACCTGCTGTGCGCCCGCGAAACTCAGGGCCAGCAGTACGAAAGTAAAGGCAAAAGCGAACCTTACTTTATTCTGGGGATAAAACATTCAGTTGACCTCACTATTTTT
>JBAIYI010000169.1:0-1609 GCA_037915955.1 Terriglobales bacterium | reverse complement strand
TTCTCACGAGCCACTTTCAGTGGCCGCGATGCGGAGGCGAGAGCGCGGTAGAAACTCCCTGAATCTGCATGCCACCCCAAACGGCGAAAAGCGTGCCGTTCGGGGACCCCGAGCAGCGGACACATTCTCGGGATCCTTCGACTTTGCGCTCATCGCTTTCGCGACTCGCGCTCCGCTCAGGATGACAAGCCTTTAGTTCCATGTTGACCCGCGGCGTTACCCGCCGGCCTTCGGCGCTGGATGGTCGATCTTCTCAATCTCCGCCATGAACAGCGGATTGCCGGGGAACTGCTGGTGCAGTTCGGCAAACTTTTTACGCGCAGCGTCTTTGTCTTTGCGGCGGAGATCGTCAAAGGCCAGAAGGATGCGCGCGTACGGCGCCAGATAGTGTCCCTTCTCGGCGACCAGGCGCAGCTCTTTCACGCCTTCTTCCTGATCGCCTTTCAGGCCGCCAAGGCGCAGCATCCAGCGCACCGGCGCAGCCTTGCCGCCGATAATGTATTTCCCCAGCCCGGTGGCAACGTAGGCGTCGTAGTAATCGGGATGGCGCGACAGAAGTTTTTCCGCGTACTGATTGCCGGCCTTGGTGAAGGAGAGCGCAGCCATGTTTTTCTTGGCGATCAGCGCGGCGTCGTCGGCGCGCAGGCCGCTGGCCAGGGTCATAACAAAGAGTGCCCGCGGATCGTCCGGTTCGCGGGCAAGACGTTCTTTCCCGAGCTTCTCCGCGCCATTCAGCGCGTCTTCAAACTGCTTGCGATTCTGCGGAAGCCACGCCTGCTCCTTGCGCGAGGAGAACTTTTCGTCAGACGTGAACATGTCACTGCTGAGGATGTGCAGCCGGTCGAACTCGCGGAACAGCGCGGCGCAGGCCTGCGCCATCCAGGGCAGAGGATCTTCAGGGTTGTAGCGTTTGGCGGTCTCGGCCAGCTTCATGGCTTCGTCGAACTTGAGGTTGTACATGTCGAGGAATGCCTGGTCGAGAAGCGCGTCCGCGGGTGAAGCGTTGATGGATTGCTGTGCGGGCTGGGATGTCTGCGCAAACGAGCCCGTGCAAAGCGCAATCCCCAAAACAAAAACGGTGATGATGTGAAAAGTAGTGCGCACCCTGGTTAAACCTATGTAGCCATGATAACTACTGGTTGGATGCCAGTTAAAACCCATCTGTGAGCGTGAAGTTGCCATTTGGGAATAGACGCCACGCTTTTCAGTTAGAAGAGCAAGCCTCTCCGAGCAGCCGGCCGTGGAAGATCCGAAGAAGGTCAAGCGGCCGGCATTTTTTCTTTCTCCGGACGGCTCCATTGGCGGGAATAAACCTCGGCGCTTCCGGTTCTTCATGCGTAGCGCACACAGCAAGGAGAAGAGACATGGCAGAAAAACATGTTCCGCATGCGGCTGACGAGCTGCTGCATGACCACAACCACGACGGCATTGATCGTCGCGGCTTTTTGAAATGCATGGCATGGGCCGGCACCGGCGCGTTTTGCGTGATGAAGGGCGGCGTGCTCCGCTCCTACAGCCTGAGCCGCCTGGCGGAGATGGACCCGAAAGAAGCGCACGGCGAACTCAGCTTTGTGCAGATCAGTGACAGTCACATGGGCTTTGACAAGGC
>JBAIYI010000834.1:0-1930 GCA_037915955.1 Terriglobales bacterium | reverse complement strand
CCGTGGCATGGATCTGCGGCCTGGAGCATGTGCGCGAGACGATTCCATTCGCACGTACTCTGACCCGCATCTATCCTTAAAAAGAGCTCTTATGACGACTGAAACAGTTACAGCACCCGCAAATGCGGCTGCGACCAAGTCTGACCCGGCCAAGCAGCCAGTGGTGGCAGATAACATCATCCCCAAGAAGATCAGGATTCTGGGCGTGCCCCTTGACCTTGGCGCATCACGCCGCGGCGTGGACATGGGCCCTTCCGCGATGCGTGTGGCGGGGCTTGAGGCCCGGCTTGAGTCGCTGGGCCACGTGGTGGAAGACGGCGGGAACGTGGTGGTGGCTCTTGCCGAACAGAAGAAGGAAGGCGATCCGCACGCCAAGTACCTGAAAGAAATCACTGCCACCTGCACCAAGCACGCGGAGTCGGTGTTCAAGACGCTTGAGGCGGGCAAGTTTCCGCTGAGCCTGGGAGGCGACCACTCCATGGCGGCAGGGACCGTCGCCGGTGTGGCCGAGTTCTTCCGTCAGCAGCGACGAGTGCAGGAGCAGAAGATCGGCCTGATCTGGATTGATGCTCATTCCGATATCAATACCCCGGACACCTCGCCCAGCGGCAACGTACATGGCATGCCGCTGGCGGCCATTCTCGGTCTCGGGCCCAGCGAACTGGCCAACATTTACGATTTTTCACCCAAGGTGCATCCGGAGAACTGCGTCTTGGTCGGCGTTCGGGACATTGATGCCCGGGAAAAAGCCAATATCAAGGAGACCGGGATCGAGGTCTACACCATGCGCGACATCGACGAGCGCGGAATGCGGACGGTGATTGAAGAGGCGCTGCGCATTGCCGGACGCGGCACAGCCGGGTACCACGTTTCGCTCGACATGGACTGGATCGATCCGGAAGATGCGCCGGGAGTGGGAACGCCGGTGCGCGGCGGAGCCAGCTATCGCGAGGCGCACCTGGCGATGGAGATCATTTCCGACCACGGCCGGATGGTGAGCTTTGAGATCGTAGAAGTGAACCCGGTGATCGACGAGCACAACCGCACAGCGGACCTGGCGGTGGAGCTGGCGCTCTCGGCATTTGGGAAGAAAATCCTGTAAGCACGGTTGACGCGACTTAAGATGGAAGCGGTACAACCGAACAATTCATCAGCAAGCAGCGAAGCTGCGGAGGCCCCATGCGCAGGCGCTTGTTTCTCCTGCTATTTCTTGGTCTTCTTGGGATAGCAACAGCACAGCAACAAAACGAACGAGGCCCTTCTACGCCGGAAGAGCGCAAACGCTTTCTAGAAGTAACCCGCCGGATGGAAGAAGCGCCTCTGGATACAGGCCTGCGCGATGAGCGCGACTGGGCCCTGCAATGGCTGATTGATATTCCGGACATTCAGGTGACACCCTGCCCCGTTCTAGACGGCGTACGCCCAACATACCGCTATTACCCCGAGCTGAACGGCCAGTATTCGTTTTCCATGGCGGCTTTCATGATCGAGCACCCTGATAAAGCCAAGGACCGCGTGGCGGTGAATATTGCCGGAGTCGAGGGTGCTCTACGCGCATACCGGGCAATCCTGAAAGCGAAGCCGAACGCGACCTCGCGTGGAATGGAAGAGCTCGCGGACAAGCAGAAGCAGGGGACGCTGGTGAAATTTGTGACCGAGGCGACCAAGGATTGTGTTGTGGAAGGCGATCAGAGGGGCATCTAGCGGCCGGCACCCCCACCCTCGTTAGCAAACTTCACAGCTTCAACTGTTAACAACAGCGATGCAAGGGCCGAGAGTGAGACGCGGCATGCCGCGTCTCTACGTTGAGAGACATCAGCGACCAAGGGTTGCGTGGTGGAGGGGCGAGCAGAAGGGCTTCTAAAATCCCGCTTTTAACGTGCGTGGCAGTGCGAGTGAGAGCTGTTTTGAATGCTATTATGACTTGCAC
>JBAIYI010000742.1:0-1892 GCA_037915955.1 Terriglobales bacterium | reverse complement strand
ATAACTATCTGTATATCGCGATCGGCTTGATCGTCGGTTCCTCCATCGGCATTCCCATGGCCATGGTGCCGATGACCGCCATGCCGCAACGAACCGCGTTGTCTCACGCATTCGGTGCATTGGCGGCCTCCATGGTAGGTATCGCGGAATACGTGATCCACGGCGCCAACATGGGCGGTGTGAAGATGGGCGCCCTGGGCCTGGAAGTCATGCTCGGCGCGCTGACCACCACCGGATCACTGATCGCTGCTGCAAAGCTTCAGGAAATGATGCGCGGGACGCCCATCATGTTCAAGGGCCAGCACATCTTCAACCTGCTGCTCTTCATCTCCATGATCGGCTGCTACGTCGGCTGGATGCTCAATCCAACGATGGCGGTCCTCTTCTACTCGATGATCGGCTGCGCGCTGGTCTTCGGCGTGATGCTGGTGTTGCCCATCGGCGCGGCAGACATGCCCGTGGTCATGTCACTGTTGAACTCTTACGCTGGCTTGTCTTCGGCCGCCACCGGCTTCGTGCTCTCCAACAACGTCCTGATCATCGCCGGTACCTTGGATGGATTCTCCGGCTTCATCCTCTCCATCCTGATGTGTAAGGCCATGAACCGCTCCATCACCAACGTTCTGTTCGGTGGATTCGGCGCGGTCACCGGTACTGACACAGGTGCAGTTGGCGGCGCCATGCGCGAAGTCTCGCTCGACGACGTTGCCGTGCAACTTGCCTATGCCAACCAGGTGGTCTTCGTTCCCGGTTACGGCATGGCTACTGCGCAAGCCCAGCATGCCTGCCGTGAACTCGGCAACCTGCTGGAAGAACGCGGCGTGGCGGTGAAGTATGGAATCCATCCTGTTGCGGGCCGTATGCCCGGTCACATGAACGTGCTTCTGGCAGAAGCCAACGTTCCATACTCGCAGCTTTATGAAATGGAACAGATCAACCCGGAGATGCCGCAGACCGACGTGGCCGTCGTCATCGGCGCCAATGATGTGGTGAACCCTGATGCGCGCGACAACCCGAAGAGCCCGATTGCCGGCATGCCGATCATTGAAGTCGATCGTGCCAAGTCGGTCATCGTCCTCAAGCGTGGTAAAGGCAAGGGCTTCTCCGGCCTTGAGAACCCTCTCTTCTTCAAGACCGTCACCGGCATGTTGTACGGCGATGCCAAGAGCAGCCTCACCAACCTGGCGCAGGCTGTGCAAAAAGTGTAATTTGCCACTCAGTAATGTTCTGACCGGCGGGGCCTGCCCCCGCCGGATTTTTTTGCGCTCTTAGAAATGACAAAATAAAATGTCCGGTGCCGATTCCATTCCGGAGGAGTCTTCTTTTGACCGTTCCTGTGCAGCAACTGGTGGCTCAACTTCGAGGTCTGAACGAAACGGATTTCACCAATATTCCAAAGGTCCGCCAGATACTTGCCGAAAACCCGGTCAGCCCGGAATCGCTCCAGCCGTATCTCAACTGGGACCGCCAGCATTACACCCGTAACCTCATCGAAAAGACGTCTCTCTTTGAACTGCTTGCCATCTGCTGGGATGTCGGACAGGGAAGTTCCATCCACAACCACATGGATCAGAACTGCTGGATGGCCGCTCCCATCGGCAAGCTGCTGGTGCAGAACTACCGCGTGCTGGACGAAAACCTGAAGGCCGGCACCTGCGACCTCGAGCCATCGGATATTGTGGAAATGAACCTGGCCCATCCGTGCGCTGTCGATCCGGCCCAGCCCGTCCACAAAGTTTACAATCCCGCCGAATGGCAGCAGCGCGCCGTAAGCCTGCACGTTTACTCACGGCCGTACGATAGCTGCGTTGTGTAGTCCCAGGAACAGCATAAGTGCGGTGAGATTAAGCTCAGCTACACCTCCGAATTCGGGTTGGCCCGGAAGTAATTCC
>JBAIYI010000485.1:0-2211 GCA_037915955.1 Terriglobales bacterium | reverse complement strand
CGGCCACGTCTGCGTAGGTTCCGTTGGTGATGAATGTCTTGGTGCCGTTCAGCACCCAGCCGCCTTTTTGGCGCGTGGCACTCATGCGCGCGCCACCGGCATCGGAACCCGAGCCTGGTTCGGTTAGTCCCCATGCGCCGATGAATTCGCCACTGGCCAGCTTAGGAATGTACTTGCGCTTCTGCGCTTCATTGCCGGCGAGAAAGATGTGGTTCGAGCAAAGAGAATTGTGAGCGGCCACGATAATGCCCACGGAGCCATCCACGCGCGAGAGCTCTTCAATGGCGATCACGTATTCCACGTAGCCCAGCCCCGCGCCGCCGTATTCGGTGGGGAAGATGATGCCCATCACGCCCATTTTTCCCAGTTGCTTGATCACGTCCATGGGGAACTGGCCGCACTCGTCCCACTTCATCACGTTAGGCAGGACTTCCCGTTCGGCAAATTCGCGGATTGATTTCTTCAGTTGCAACTGCTCGTCATTCAGTTGAAAATCCAAGCTTCATTTCTCCTTGCTGGCTGCCGCCGGGCGCCCTGCGCGCTGTTGATTCGCGTAGGTTCGATGCCGATTGGCATGGTTCCGTCACGCAGACCAGCCAATCCGGGCAAAACAGATGATTATCCCACATCCGGCCTCTTAGTCGGGCAAGCGAATACCTGCCATGTTGCACAGAGAGATTGTGATCGCCCGGAATTTTGGGGGCTCACTTAGCGAGTCGTTTTAACAAGAGGCGTTTTAGATGAGAGTCTAGGGCCTTTTGTCACGCTCGATCCGTGCTGGGTTCGCTTATACTGCAGCAAACAAAGGTAAGTAGCTCGAAAATTTCCCCCGAAAAAAGAAGTCGGGTGTGGTTGGGGCTGCGGCTGTGGGGCTCGGGGTCCGGAACTTTGCTTTTGCTCCAGTGTTCCAGCAACAAACACCAGCGTCACAATCGCACGTTTTCAAGTGAGGAGTGTTAGAGATGCGCAATGCAATCAGGCTCGGATGGTTAATGGCGGCTGCGCTGTGTGCGCTGATGGCGCCGGGGGCTTCAGCCCAGATTCCGCAAGGCTCGTATCAGCAGACCTGCGCTTCAGTGCAGACCGGCCGCAATGGCCTTTACGCAAATTGCCAGGACACGCAGGGCGCCTGGCGCTACTCGGTCTTGCCGGAATACCAGGAATGTGTGGGTGACATTGCCAATGTAAACGGCGAGCTGCACTGTCCGCGCCGGGGTGGCCTGCAGTGGGACCGCAATCGCCGCGGCTGGATGCCTCGCGGCTCTTACGTTGAGACCTGCCGCGACATTCGGGTGGATGGCAACAATCTTTTCGCGAAGTGCGAAAACATGCGCCACCGCTGGATGCGCACTTCACTCCAGCAATTTGACGGCTGCGTGGGCGGAATTATCAATGACGATGGCCAGCTGGTCTGTGGCCGCCGGGCCGCGCCTTTTTCGGGATCTTACGTGAGGACGTGCGCGCCAATTTACGTGCGCGGCGATGACCTGCGCGCGCGCTGCCTCACGGTGAATCAGCAGTGGGCCTGGACCCAGCTCGACGGGTTCGACCGCTGCCGTGGCGACATCGCCAATGAAAATGGCCAGCTGCGCTGCGAATGGCGCGGACGCGAGCACGATGCCGATTATCGCGACCGGGACCGGGACCGCGACGATCATGACCGGGACCGCGATGACCACGACCGGGACCACAGGCGCGAACCGCGCGGCTCTTTCCTGAATACCTGCCGCGACGTCCGCGTGGATGGCGACACTCTGAAGGCACGCTGCCAGGCCTCCGATGGCCGCTGGGGCTGGACCAACCTCAACGATTGGGACAGCTGCCGTGGCGATATCGCCAACATAAACGGACAGCTTATGTGTAATCGCTAGGGTTCGCTTCACAGATCTTCGTTTCGCAGATCACGGATTCAACGATCACGGATTCAACGATCACAGATTCAAACAGTTCTCTCACTTGCCCGGCTGGTTCAGATCTTCAGATCTTGGGATCATGGACCAGCCGGTTTTGTTGCGAGTTCTTTGCGAATCACTGCCAATCACTGGGCGTTCTTATGACTCTGTTTCGCGAAGCGCACGAAATTTGAGAGCTGGCGGCGCGGCTTGAACTCTGCGGGGCCTGACTGGAACAGGCTCGCTGCGGTAGAGCGCGGCCGTGTTGCGAACCGCGGAGATGCACATCACCAGCAGCATCCCAACCACCCCGATCGTT
>JBAIYI010000857.1:0-10091 GCA_037915955.1 Terriglobales bacterium | reverse complement strand
CAGAGGTATTGCCGCCGACCCATGCATTCCATGCCGGATCCACCGCGATAGCGCCTGCGCTGGTATTGTGGCTGCCGCCAAGCAATGTGGAGTAATACAGAGAGCTTCCGTTGGGCTGCAATGCTGTAACGAAGGCGTTGGTTGCGCCCGCGGGAAGAGTCTTCTTGAAGGCGTTCGGTGTAGTTGGAAAGTCCGTTGAGGTGGTGCTGCCTGTGACAAATGCCATACCCGCGCTGTTGATCGCCAATCCGGAAATACCGTCACTACCGCTGCCGCCCAGATATGTGGAGTAGATGAGCGTACCGCCTCCGGAGCTCAGCTTTGATACAAAACTATCCAGGCACGCCCCGCTGCCGAAGGTGTTGCAGGTCCCGCCGCCGAAGGTGCGATCGAATGCTCCTGAAGTTGTAGGGAACGCGCTGGAGGTGGTGATTCCGCCCACATAAACGTTGTGTGATGCGTCAATAGCGACTCCGCCCGCGCCATCGAAGATACCCTGCCCTGACCCGCCGCCCCGCAGCAACGTGGAGAAGATCAGGCCGGAACCTGTGGCGTTGAGCTTGGAGACGAAGACCGCGCTTGTGGTATCTGTGCCGAAAGCTGCGGTGTGCGGGAAGTTGCTGGACTGTGTGGTTCCGGCTACGTAGGCATTCCCGGAGGAATCAATGGTCACGGACTGCGCGCCATCAAGATTGTTGCCGCCCAGATACGTGCTGAACACGACCGAAGTGGAGGGCGCCACATTGGTATTGAACTTCACTACGAATCCGGTGGAGTTCGTGTTCGGCATCGTCTTCTGGAAAGCGCCGGAGCTGGCAGGCAGACATGGGTTCCCGGTATTGCCAACGACCCAGGCGTGACCGGAGTTGTCCACGGCGAGGCCGCTCGGGAATGAACTCGAAAATGCCTGGCAGTTCGCCGCGCTGCTGGTAGTCTCCCCAAACTGGCGCGAGAACAACAGGTGAGAACCGTCAAGGCTTAGCTTATCGAGCCAGATGCCTTCATCACCACCGAAGTTCGGGCCCGGATCTTCGTCGAACTGCGCCTCAGCGGTGTACACATGACCGGCCGGCTCAACCGCCATGGCGTCAACAAAATCGCGAATGAAAGTCGAGTAGATCAGGATCCGTCCGGTCTTATCGAACTTGGAAACGAAGCCGCTCTGAGTTGTGGGATCGGAGTGGAAGACAGCCTGTCCGTTCGGAGTACGGTCGAAGGCTCCGGCGGTCGTGGGGAAATCTGTGGCTGATGTGCTGCCACCGACGTAGACGTTGCGCGAAGAATCCAGCCCGATGTGGCGGATGGATGTGTCCGCCGGGAAGGTAGTCTGCAGGTCGAGGTCTTCCCCGCTGTTGCCGCCCAGGTGCGTGGAATAAGCCAGTACTGGATCGATGGTCAGCGGGAGATTGCGATCATAGTTGCCGAGCGCCAAGCCGAGGCGATTTTCGGCTAGCACCTTCCAGCCAGCGGCGACGGCCACTTTCTTACCATTTACGTTTTGCCACGCAATTGGCTGGCTCTCATAGAGCTTCCGTTGGCCAAGGGCAAGCTCCACTGAACCATTCGCGAGCAAACGAGTACGGTTTACGCCGTCAAGCCGCAACACAATGCGGTTGGGATCGGCCCCTGGCGAGAGCACGAAGTCGTGCTCAAGATGGCGGTTGTTACCGTAAAACTTTACGTTGATTCCCGGATAAAGATTCGAGTAACGCACGGCATTGAAATTTTCGATATTGCTGATCGACTTACCGGGTTCGTGCGAGAGATAGTTACTGCGGGCGATCAGCTTGTCTTCGCCGCTGATCCGCGGGGTCAGCGAATTTTCAAATGTCATGCGCACCACCCCGGTCTGGGGCACCGAGACGGTCACGCCATCCTCAGTGAAGAACAGCATGCCTTCACGGCTGCGGGCGAGATAGTGGACCTGTGGCGCAGTCTGTCCGCGGTTGACTTCAAACGCGAGTGGGAATCTCACCGGCGCAGAGTTTTGTTGCTGCGCGACGGCTGTTCCGAAACAAGCTGCAAGAAACAAGGTGAGAATGGGCAGTATGCGGGCGCTTGACATGGTTCTCCTGAGAATAAGCACTTGATCCGTCAGGGGGTCCGGTCTTGGGTGTGCTGCTGAAAAAAGATGTAAGCTGCAGCGGCTGACGTTGCCAGCTATGGGATGAACGGGCAGAGAGGAAGCCGAAAATATTTTGCCTTAACCCGCAGCTCTGAGAGGGTGTATTAAAGGCGGATGATAATTCTTTAAAGCTTGCGATATGATTCAGCTGCTCATTGACATCTAGCGTTGATCCAGTACCAACAGCTTAGGTTCGGTCATCTCTTCGATCGCATAGCGCAGGCCTTCGCGTCCAAGGCCGGAGTCCTTTACACCACCGTAGGGCATCTGGTCGGCACGCCACGTTGGAACTTCATTGGCCATCACGCCGCCGACTTCCAGTTCTTCAAAAGCACGGAAGATAAGACGCACGTCAGCGGTGAACACGCCGGCCTGAAGTCCGTATGGAGAATCATTCACGCGGGCCAGAGCTTCGTCGTAAGTGGAATAGGGTTCCACGGTTTTCACGGGCGCAAAGACTTCCTGGCAATTCACCTTCATTTCTGCTTTGGTGTTGGTCAGGATGGTAGGTTCCACCATGGATCCTTTGCGTTTGCCGCCGCAGCGCAGCGTCGCACCCGCAGCAACCGCCTCGTTGATCCAGGCTTCTGCCCGGACCGCATCCGACTCACGTATGAGTGGACCGATGTCAGTGGCTTCATTGAGCGGATCTCCAACTTTCAGTCTGGCAACGCGCTCCAGGACCATTTGCAGGAAGCGATCGTAAACCGGCTGGTGGACCAGGATGCGCTGAGCTGAGATGCAGCTCTGGCCAGAGTAGCCGAATCCGATGGTCACGCAGCGGTCGGCCGCATATTCGAGATCGGCATCGCTGTGTATCACTACAGCGGCATTGCCACCGAGTTCCAGCGTCACCCGCTTTTTCCCCGCCTGCGACTTCAATGCCCAGCCTACCGGTCCGCTGCCGGTGAAGGTCAGCATCCTGATACGTGGATCTAACACGAGCGGCGCGGCGTCGTCATTACTCAAAGGAAGAACGTTGAGCGCTCCGGCAGGCCAGCCAGCTTCTTCTACCACTTTGGCCAGCATGAGAGCAGTCACTGGCGTTTGCATGGCCGGCTTCAGGACCATGGTGCAGCCGGCAGCGATGGCCGGAGCAATCTTGTGCGCGACCAAATTCAGCGGGAAATTGAAGGGCGTGATGGCCGAGATCGGGCCCAGCGGGAATCGCCGCACCAGGCCCCAGCGGCCTCGGGCGGTTTCAAGCCCGTCCAGCGGCAGGTACTCGCCATAAATCCTGGTGCTCTCTTCGGCAGCCACTTTGAAGGTGAATACCGCCCGGCCAACTTCAGCGCGGGCCGTCCGAATGGGCTTGCCCGCCTCAAGGGCCATCATGTGGGCAAACTCTTCCGTGCGCGCGGCGATTGCGGCTGAGATCTTTTCCAGTATCCGCTGGCGTTCTACGCTCGCAAACTTCCGCGTGATCGCAAATGCCGCATCAGCAGCGGCGATGGCCTGTTCCGCTTCGCGGCGGCCAGCCATCACGATTTCAGCCACGATTTCGCCGTTATAGGGCGACTTTACCGGCTCAACCGGGCCATCTTTGATCAAGGTTCCGTTCAGCAGGTACCCGTGTGGAGCAGCTACGTGAGTTTGCGTCGCCATGCTCTTATTGTTTCACCGCAGCGCTTACCAGTTCAATTCTGCACGCGGATTGCATATGCAACATCCAGCCAGCTTAGATAACACAACACCAGAATCTGCCGGGTCACCCAAGTTAATAGAACGTCAGGAAGGAAGGAGGTAAGCCAATGCTTTGGCTGCTGTTTGTCGTTTTTTTTGTACTTTGGATTATCAGTATTGCGGGAGTGATTACCGTGGGAGCGTGGATGTGGGTATTCTTTGCTCTCTGGATCATCTCACTGATCGCGCAGTTTGCCACGCGCAGCCGGCAGACTCCGACGGTACAGCCGTAAGAATTTCGGGGTGATGCCGGCAGCATGCGGCTGAGCCACTAACGCCGACGCTCCCCGTCCAGGAAAACGCGTACCTAATGCTCAGTCAGGTTACGCATGCGGGCAGCTTCGGCTTCTCGGGCCTTTTGTAACAAGGTATCCAGAACTTTTATCGCTGCTCTGCAGTCGTCTTCTCCAAGACAAAGCTTCAGGCGTTTCTGAGACCGAATCCAGAAAGGCAGGGCCCGCAGGAGCTCTGCTCTGCCCATTTCTGTGAGGCAGTAGGATTTTTGGCGTCCGTGCTGGCAGGGCAGAAGACCAACCCACCCGGCGGAAACGAGCGCTGCCATCCGCCGGCTGATCGTCTCCGGCGCAACGGCAAGTTCCTGTGCGAGCTGCTGCTGCGAGACGTGGCCATGTTCAAGGATCGCCCGCAGAAGGATGAATTGAGTGATCTTGAGGCGCGTGGGACTCAGCACGAGATCATAAAGGTCAGTGATGGCGCGCGCAGCACGTCTCGCGCGCAGCGCCAGACAATCCTGAGAACTTAGAGCAGGCGGGGAAGGTGTGATGGCACTCATCATGCCGCCTCTCTTTCCAGATCCCGTTGCGTCCGGGCGCGGAGAACCGAACGCAGCTTCATGCGTGCTTTATGCAGCTGTGACTTGCAATTGCCGGCGCTGCAACCCATCATCTCCGCTGCCTCCTGGTGTTCGTAGCCAAGTACGTCATGCAAGGCAAACACGATGCGGTAGCCCGGTGGAAGCTCATCCAGCGCGCGCTCCAGCGCGATGCGATCCAAGGAATGGTTCAGCCGCTCATCCTCTGTGCCCATCTCGGGCGGAACGGATTCCTGATCGTCTGGTCGCCCGATCTCTTCCAGCGGCGTTTCGCGCCAGGGTTTGCGACGAAGATTCATGAGAACAACATTCACGGTCACGCGGTGCAGCCACGTGGAAAAAGCAGAGTCACCGCGGAATGTGTGGATCTTCCGGAATACCTGCAGGAATGCCTCCTGCATCAGGTCCTCAGCATCTTCACGGTTGTGGACCATACGCAAACAGAGTGAGTAGACACGTTTCTTGTGAACAGCATAGAGCTGCTCGAACGCCTGCGGGTCGCCCAGTTGAGCACGTCGGATCAACTCGCGGCGTTCAGTCATTTTCACGAGCTTCGGCGTCAAGTTCAGTTTTGCAGTGTTTTCCATATTCTTCTCCAGAGTTCATGTGAAGTGAGCAGGTTGAACGTTTGGAGCAGAATGGCGTCTAGCAGATCAAGACAGCAGATCTGACGATCTGTTGAATCGGCAACTCGGAGGCAGAGACCGGCGTCACAGTGGATGAGAGCTCCGGGAATGGAAGCTGCTGGAACAGGACAACCACAGCAGCGAGGAGCCACAGAATAGAATCGGAAAATTTCAACGAATCCAGCGTAGTCCTGGGCAGGGCAAAAGTTGGCGCGGCGAAGATCACCAGCACTGCCATGAGGACCAGCACTGCGATGCAACTGCGCATACATAGATAGATGTGGGCCGTCGGGGGTGCCGTTGCACTTCCGGGCAAGCCATCTGTATCCGCCAAAGTGTGCCAAACATCATTCGGCGGGGAATCTACATCTTAGTTTCGAGTCGGCTTCGCTCACCTTTGGAGCCGCGTCCCGGGTCCCCCAAACAATGGATCGTTACATCTGTATCCACGCACACTTCTACCAGCCGCCGCGTGAGAATCCATGGCTGGAGGCCGTAGAACGGCAAGAATCGGCTTATCCTTACCATGACTGGAATGAGCGCATCACGGCGGAATGCTACGCGCCCAATGCGGCTTCACGCATTCTGGATGGCGTCGGGCAGATCCAGCAGATCGTTAATAACTATTCGCGGATCAGCTTTAACTTCGGGCCAACTCTGCTCTCCTGGATGAAAGAGAAAGCGCCCGCGACCTACGCGAGCATTCTGGAGTCTGACCGGGAAAGCCAGCGCCGGTTCTCAGGTCATGGTTCCGCGATGGCCCAGGGCTACAACCACATGATCCTGCCGTTGGCTAACGACCGGGACAAATACACCCAGGTCCTGTGGGGAATTCGGGATTTCCAGAGTCGCTATGGACGCATGCCGGAAGGCATGTGGCTGGCGGAAACGGCGGTGGACAACCGCACGCTGGAGATTCTGGCGCAGCTCGGGATCAAATTCACCGTACTCGCACCGCGACAGGCTGCTCGGGTACGCAAGCTGGGCGGACGCAGCTGGAAAGACGTGAGCGGCGGCAGGATTGATCCCAGCCGCGCATACGTGGCCAAGCTGCCTTCCGGGAATTCCATTAACCTCTTCTTCTATGACGGCCCGGTTTCGCAGGCTGTGGCTTTCGAGCATCTGCTCGACAGCGGAGCCCAGTTTGCCGCGCGGATCAAAACCGGCTTTTCCGACAGACGCACCTGGCCGCAGCTGATGCACATTGCCACTGACGGCGAGACCTACGGCCATCACCATAAGTATGGCGACATGGCGCTGGCCTATGCACTGGACCAGATCGAGTCCGAAGCCGAGAACCGGCTGACCAACTACGGTGAGTTTCTGGAGAAGTTTTCGCCGGAAATGGAAGTCCAGATTGCGGAGAACACCTCCTGGAGTTGCTTCCACGGCATCGAGCGCTGGTGCAGCGATTGCGGCTGCAATTCAGGCCGGCCGGGATGGAACCAGCAATGGAGAGCGCCCCTGCGCGAAGCTCTGGACTTTCTGCGGGACCGCTCCGCCGAACTGTTTGAGACGCATGGAGCCGAGCTGCTGCGCGACGTGTGGAGCGCGCGCAATGACTACATTGACGTGGTGCTGGACCGCACGCCAGAAGCGCTCTGGATCTTCTTTGAAAAGCACTCGCGCCGTGAGCTCCGGCACGAGGAAACGGTCAGCGCCCTGCGGCTGCTGGAAATGCAGCGGCACGCCATGCTCATGTACACGAGCTGCGGCTGGTTCTTCGATGAGATCAGCGGAATTGAGACCGTTCAGGTGATGCAGTACGCGGGGCGGGCCATCCAGTTGGCGCGCGAGGTGAGCGGAGAAGACCTGGAGCCACATTTCCTTGAGCTGCTCTCACGGGCGCAGAGCAACATTCCCGAACTCGGGAACGGAGCCAAGATTTACGACATGTGGGTGCGGCCGGCCTTTGTCGATCTGTGTAAGGTCGGCGCTCACTTTGCCATCAGCTCAATGTTTGATGGCCGGCAGCACGAATTTGAGAGCTTCTGCTACGAGATCAGGAAGCGAGACTACCGTTTGTTAGAGGCTGGCGGCGCAAGGTTGGGCATCGGCCGCGCGCGGGTGACTTCCGGGATCACAACCGAATGCCAGGAGCTAACGCTTGCGGCCATCCACATGGGCGACCAGGTGCTGCACGCCGGAGTGCGCACATCCGGCGAAACGGAGGAATTTGTTCAGATGGCTGCCGATACGCTGGCGGCTTTCTCAGGACACGACTTGCCCGAAGTGCTGCGACTGCTGGACCAATACTTCGATGGGATGAAGTACTCACTGAGATCGCTGTTCAAAGATGAGCAGAAGAGAATTATCGATGTGATCCTTACGCAGACTTTGCAGGATGCCGATGCAAGTTTTCACAGCGTTTATGACAAGCACGGACCGCTGCTTCGCTTCCTCAAGGAGATGAACCAGCCTGTGCCGGAAGTACTCAAGGCGACTGCGGCCTTCGTGCTGAACTCTGACCTGCGGCACACGCTCGAGAAAGACCCAGTAGATGCCGTACGGCTGGCCATGCTGCTGGAACTGGTGAAGAACGAAGGTGTTGAGATTGAAGCCGAGGGCATTGGTTATGCTGCGAGCCTTGCGCTCACGCGCCTCATGCTCAGCATCCAGCAATCGCCGGAGAAGGTGGAACTGCTGGAACGCGCCAATGTTTTTGTGAGCGTATTGAAAATGGCGACGCTTCCGTTGAACTACTGGCAATCGCAAAACATTTACTACGCAATGCTACAGAAGGAATTTCCAAAGATGAGCAGCCGTGCCGGCATTACCGCCCATCGCTGGCTCAAGAGCTTTACCAGTCTGGGCGAGAAGCTGCAGGTAGCGGTACCGGCTAGTGCCAAAACGAGAGAGCTCCTGATGGCGAGCTGATTTCGTAAGAGAGGTGGTTATGACAGGCAGAAGCAAGATGATTCTGGGCGGAATTGCCGCGGGAACAGCCGTGGCCGGTGTTGCGGCCGCAATCGGATCAGTGATCGCAGGTCGCAAAGCTTATGGCCACTGGCGCGAATGGCAAGGAACCGCTTTCGGCGGTGAGAACCTTCACGGGCAGACCGTGCTCATCACCGGCAGCTCGCGCGGGCTGGGATTGGCAATGGCTGAGGAGTTCGCGCGTCATGGCTGCAACCTCGTTCTGTGTGCGCGGGATGAAGCTGAACTGCATCGGGCGCGAACGCAGGTAGAGCGCCATGGTGTTCTAGTCGCCACTTACCCCTGCGACGTGACGCAAAAAAATCAGGTTGAGCACATGATCACCTTCGCCCAGGAAAGATTCGGGCAGGTGGACATCCTGGTGAACAACGCCGGGGCTATTGCGGTGGGGCCGGTGCGAACGCAGCGCCTGGAAGATTTTCAGGAAGCTATGGACATCATGTTCTGGGGAGCCGTCCACCCCACGCTGGAGCTGCTGCCGCACATGATTTCGCGCCGTCGCGGCAAGATTGTGAACATAACCTCAATTGGGGGTCGCATAAGCGTGCCGCATCTGCTTCCCTACTGTTGCGCCAAGTTTGCCCACGTAGGGTTCTCTGAGGGACTGCATTCCCAGCTCAAAAAATTTGGCATTCATGTGCTCACGGTTGTTCCTGGACTGATGAGGACGGGGTCGCACCTGAACGCGCAGTTTAAGGGCGACCACGAGAAGGAGTTTGGCTGGTTTGCGCTGAGCGGGACAAATCCGCTGTTCTCGATTTCGGCCGAAGCGGCAGCGCGCAAGGTGGTGAGCGCAACGCGGCACAATCAGACCGACCTGGTTCTGAGCTGGCAAGCCAAGCTGATGGCCGAAGCACACGGAGTTGCGCCGGGGCTGACGCAGGAGATTCTGGCAATTGTCGACAAGATGCTTCCGGAGTCGGATGACCGCAGTTCGCCGAAGAAGCCTGGACATGAGAGCCAGTCGGCAGTGACCAGATCACCTTTGACGTTGCTGGGCAAGAGAGCGGCAAGAAAATTCAATCAGCTGGAGAGTGCGTGAGGCTCCCTGTCTGAGTGCACCCGGTGTACGGGAATACTCAGGCTACGCGACGCTTTGGTAACAGCAGATCTCCAGCCCGGTTCTGAAAAGGCGTGAGCAGCTCACAACCTGTGCAGGTGACAGCAACCATCTCACATTGGCGTATACCACCGATGTTCTCGAGGTAAATTGCCGGTTCGACGTTGAACACCATCCCTGTTTCCAGCTTGTCAGTTGATTTGGGATGAAGTCGCGGCAGCGCTGCCCCCGAGATAGCGCCAAAGCCGACACCGTGTCCAGTGGGGTGCTTGAATGCGCCGGCGTAGCCATTCTTGTCGATCACCTCACGGGCGGCGCGATCTACTTCGCAGGCGGCAACGCCGGGAGTGATCTTCTGCAGGGCAGCGTCGCGGGCCTGGAGCACGACTCGTGTCATGTCATTCAGCTTAGGGGAAGCGTTCCCCATAAGGTACGTGCGGGTGATGTCGGTCCAGAAGCCGTTGAGTTGCGAATTGCAGTGAAGCAGAACGGCATCGCTCTGGTTGATGCGGCGAGCGGTGGAATGAGCATAGGCGTAGTAAGCCTTTGCGGAGTTCGGGCCTGACATGCAGTAAAGAAAAGCCTGTTGGCGGTCCACGCCAGCTGCTGCAGCAGAGGTGGCGAAGGTCGCGGCCGCCTGGACAGCTAGTTCCATTTCCTTGCTTCCGGGATGGAGGTCCCGACGGGCGTAGTCAAAACCCGCGGCAGCAACGGAGCACGCGGTGCGGATCGCGGCGATCTCCTGCGGTGTCTTCACGCTCTCAAGCTGTGCCAGCAGATCGTGGGCACGGACGAAGGTTGCCGACGGAAACGCCTGATTCGCGATGT
>JBAIYI010000619.1:0-10221 GCA_037915955.1 Terriglobales bacterium | reverse complement strand
AGTCGGGCTGACGTTGTCATCTTGTCCTCCGGGAGGCGGCAGTCACAGCTGCTGCTTCTTTCTTGGTCTGACTGCTCAATGCCTGGTCCAGCTTTTGAATCACCTCATCCACGTGCTTCTTCTTGACGATGAACGGCGGCAGGAAGCGAAGCACGGTCTCGTCCGTTCGGTTCAAGATGACGCGCTGCTCCAGCATGCTCTGGAAAGCGGCTTTGGCCAGATCGGGCGATGCGAGCTCAACGCCGATCATGAGTCCAAGGCCGCGAATCTCAGTAATTGCCGAATGCTTTTTCTTCAGCGCGTTCAGTTTGTTGACCATGTAGTCGCCGGTTTTGTGAATGTGCTTGAGCAGCTTCTGCTTTTCGATGACCTTGATCAGTTCCAGCGCAACACTGCAGGCCAGCGGACCTCCCCCGAAGGTGGTGCCATGCATTCCCGGATGCATACATCCGGCCACTTTTTCGCTGACCAGTAGTGCGCCAAGCGGCAGGCCGCCCGCTATCGGCTTGGCCACCGTAACCATGTCCGGAGTAATCCCGTAATGCTGATAGCCAAACCACTTGCCGGTGCGGCCCATGCCGCTCTGGATTTCATCGGCGATGAGCAGAGCTCCGTGCTTGTTAGCAAGCTCGCGCGCTTTGGCGGCGAACTCGCGGCTCACCGGCCGGATGCCGCCTTCACCCTGCACAAACTCAAAGCCGATAGCGCAGACGGTGGAATCGAACTTTTCCTCAAGATCGTGAACGTCATTGAACTTCACGAACTCCACACCGGGCACGACCGGCGTAAACGGTGCGCGATATTTTTCCTTGTGCGTGGTCGCCAGGGCGCCGAAAGTCCGGCCGTGGAAGGCATGCTCGAGGGCGAGGATGCGCCACTTGGGTTCACTGCCTGCGGCGGCATTGGATTTTGCATAAGCGCGCGCAACTTTCAACGCGCCTTCCCATGCTTCCGTGCCGCTGTTGGTAAAGAAGGCGCGATCCATGCTGGAAATCTTGGTCAGCGCCGCTGCAAGCCGCGCCTGGTATTCGTTATAGAAAAGGTTCGAGGTGTGGATCAGCAGCTTGGCCTGGCGCGCGATGGTCTTGCTGATCACGGGGTGGTTGTAACCCAGCGCGTTCACGCCGATGCCACTGAGGAAGTCAAGATACTTGCGGCCCTTGTCGTCGAAAACGTGCACACCATTACCCTTGTGCAGCAACACCGGATAGCGATCGTAGGTCGCCAGCAACAGCTTTGATTCGGCCTTCTTTACCTGCTCCAGGTTCACGCGACCAGCACCTCCGTGCCCGATTCAATCTTGGTGAAATAAAAATCCGGCAGCATATCGACTTCAGTCGCCGGGAGGATGCGCACGCGATTCACGCCATTGATCAGCGCACTCTTGCAGGCATCCAGCTTGGGCAGCATGCCGCCGTTGATCACGGATTGCTGCGTGAGTTCGGCGGCCATGTGAAGATCGAGCCAGCGAATCACCAAACCATCTGCTCCCTTCACTCCCGGGACGTCGGTGAGAAAGATCAGTGCATTGGCGTGGCAGGCGACGGCGCACGCCGAAGCCATCTGATCGGCGTTCACGTTGTAATACTGGCCATCGCTGCCGAGGGCAACGCTCGAGATCACGGGTATGCAGCCCTGCTGCCAGATGGTTTCAATCCAGCGCGGCTCGACCGAGGAGATTTCGCCGACGAAGCCTAGATCGTGGCCATTGGGAGCCTTTTTGCGCGCGCGAAAGGCGAGACCATCGCCGCCGCACATGCCCACCGCGGGCTGATGGACCGCAGCAAGCGCGGCGACAAGCTTCTTGTTCATGTGGCCGGCCAGGACCATCACGGCGAAGTCGCGGGTCTCGGCGTCGGTCACGCGAAGGCCGTCTATAAATTCGCTGGCTTTGCCGACCTGGTTGAGAACTCGAGTCAGGGCCGCACCGCCGCCGTGAACCACGGCGACCTGATGCTCAACGGCAAGCTGTTTAATTGCCAGCGCCGCGCGTTGCAGAAGAGCGGCGTCCTCCAGAGTGGCGCCGCCGAGCTTGACTACAATTTTCATTTCAGCCCCTCCTCTTCACTCCAGCCAAACACTACGTTCATGTTCTGCACTGCCTGCCCGGCTGCGCCTTTCATCAGGTTGTCCAGGCAGGAAACCAGCACCATGCGGCGGCCGTCCGGCGCAAGGGTGAAACCGAGGTCGCAATAGTTGCTGTACAGCGAGTACTGAATCTGCGGCAGCTTGCCATGAGCAAAGACGCGTACCCAGGGCGAGCCGGCATAGAAGTCGCGCAGACATGTTTCAATCACCTGGGGTGTCTGCTTTTCACGGAGGTTTACATAGATGGTGGAGAGAATGCCGCGCGGGATCGGCAGCAGGTGCGGCGTAAACACCAGCTGCTCCGGCGCAAGGCCAAGCTGCTCCAGAATCTCTCCGGTATGGCGATGATTGAACACTGAATATGCAGAGAGGTTCTCCGCCACCTGCACGAAATGCGTTTTTGCGGTAGGCTCTTTGCCTGCACCGGAGACCCCGGATTTCGAATCGCAAATTACGCCATGATCGACATCAACGAGTCCGGCGCGGAGCAGAGGCGCGAGTGCGAGGATGATCGACGTGGCATAGCAGCCCGGGTTCGCGACGAGTGGCGCCTGCTTGAGCCGATCACGATAGAGCTCAGGAATGCCATAGACGGCTTCGGCAGTCAGCTTGTCGGCGACAGCGGCATTTTCGTCTTTGAATTGGTAGACGGACCGGAAGTCGGCCTTCGCGATCCGCCATGCGCCGCTCAGATCGATGACCTGGATACCCTGTCTCATGGCTTCCGGCACCCACTCGCGCGATATCTCATGCGGTGTGGCAAGGAACAGCAGATTGATTCCCTGCTCCTTTATCTTCTGCCAGGAGAACGACTGAAGCGGAAAACCACCGTTGCCGCTTATGTGCGGATAGATGTCGTCAAGCCGGACGGGCGCGGCGGAGTCGACTTCGCGGGTGAAGAGCACAGGCTTCGCCACCCGAGGGTGCCTATATAAAAGACGCGCCAGCTCGAAGCCGGCGTAGCCGGTGGCCCCGACTACAGCAGGTTGAATCGTTCCGGGCATCAGGCTCGCATTCCCTCCAGTCGGGATTGGAGCATCCGGGCTTTTTTGTTGTTCGGGGTGATGATCAAAATGGTGTCGTCGCCGGCAACGGTGCCGACCACTTCATCCCAGCCTTCCGCGTCAATGGCGACGGCAACAGGCTGCGCGCTTGCTGGAACCGTTTTTACGACGAGAAGGTTTTGCGCGCGCCGTACTTCGCGCACGAACTCCCGCACCAGCCGGGAAACTGCAGGCAGCGGTTCGGCGGGCATGTCGCCATTGGGGAGGATGTAGCCTTCCGAAGTTTTCACCAGGCGCAGTTCGTTGAGATCGCGGGAAAGAGTCGCCTGAGTGACCTGAAAGCCGCGCCGGCCCAGCACCTTCACGAGCTCCTGCTGATTGGGCAAGGGGCCTTCGTGGGCGAGTTCAACGATCGTTTGCTGGCGGGCCAGTTTAGTCATGACGAATATTTATTCAGTTCTATGCATAAATATTCAGGCACGCGATGCGAGGGTGTCAAGAGAAAAAGTGTGTGGAAATGTTAGGAGTCAACATCTTGGAACTGAACCTCCAAGGAAAAATCCACAACGGAGGCACCCACCCCACCGAGCCAAAACCGGGCTCGGCGGGGACCCCGGCACGGAGACACGGAGAACAGCCAAAGCGGTTGGTTGTGTCGCGAATTCGGCTCCGTTGGCTAAAGAGGAAGAAAGGAGGTCACGGAGCTTACGGTGGTGAGTCGCCACGCAAGCCGAAAATTTAGAGAGGCGCGGAGTCTTCGTCCGCGCCTCTGATATGCAATCAAACGCCGTGACGGCCAGCGCGGCTATCTACCGGCGCTGGCGGGGGGAACAATGCCGTTCATGCGCAGGTACTCGACCATCTGGCCGTATTCATCGGCGGCGTGAATTACGGCGCCCGAGGCGACGAAGATGCGCGCGGCCGAGCGTCCGAAGAAGGTGACCTGCTCAGTTGCGTTCTCAGGCGTTATGGTTTTGGCCGCGCGATGGCCCACGGCGAAAGAATCCTTCAGGAACTGAATGATCTCTGCTTTTGATTTGAGCTCATCAGGACCATTCGGGCCCTTGATGTTTTCGGGCATTTTTTCTCCCGTCAGCGTTGTCCAGAAACGATAGTTCGCCGTGGCGGTGTGCTTGATCAACTGGGCAAAGGTGCGCACGTCCTTGTATGCCGCGCCGGGAATATTCAGGCTGGCTGGAGTGAAGTTGTATTTATCTTCCGGCATGGCCTCGGCCACATCAATCACGTTCTTTTCATACTGGCTGACCTGGCGGTCGACAACCGCTGAAAGTGTGCTCGCTGGTGCGGGAGTGGCTTGTGTTTGTGGTGCGGGAGACGGGGCTGCTTTCGCTCCGCCCTGCGCAAAGGCGGCTGCGGCCAAGCTCAGTACAGCTAACAGGCATACAGTTCTCAGGATTTTCAAGGGGGTTCTCCTCCGGTTGAAATGGCGGAGAAAAGATAACACGACGGCGGGGCAAAGAAACCTTTGAAACACGGAGGAACAGAGGACGCAGAAGCCTCTTGGGCAACATCCAGTGCGGCATTTCTGTACCTAAACAGGGTGGATGAGGCCCTCTAATTCCGCGGTTGAAGGTCGAGGCCGCAGAATTCTGATGGCGCTTGTCAGCAAGGTAATAACTGCGGTACGCGCTTCATGGCTGTTCCGATTTCACTTCGGCGGGCTTCTCTTCTGGTTTGGGAAAGAGAACAGACGCGAGGACCGAGATCGCCAGAATCGCGGCAATCACCAGCAGCGCGATCCAGGTGGGGAGCTGGTATTTGTACGACGCGAGCATCTTGGCGCCGATGAACATCAGCACCACGGCGAGGCCATAATTCAGGTAATGGAACAACTTCATCAGGCCGGAGAGCGCGAAGAACAACGAGCGCAAGCCGAGCACGGCGAAGACATTGGAGGTGTAAACGATGAACGAATCGCGGCTGATGGCCAGGATTGCGGGAATGGAGTCAGTGGCGAAGAGAACATCAGTGCTTTCGATGACCAGCAACACGATTAAGAGCGGCGTGGCCATGGTGCGTCCGGCACGCTGGATAAAGAAGCGGTTGCCTTCGTAATGGTCGCTGACCGGGATGAGCTTGCGGCTCCAGCGCAGGACGATGTTGCGCGAGGGGTCCACCTGCTCATCTTCGTCGCCGAAGAGTTTGAACCCGGTGTAAATCAGGAAGGCGCCAAAAAGATAGATGATCCAGTGGAAGCGATGCACCAGGGCCACGCCGGCAATGATGAAGATGCCGCGCATCACCAGCGCGCCGATGATCCCCCAGAAGAGCACCGTGCGCTCCTGTTCAGGCGGGACTTTGAAGTAATTGAACAGCAGGATGAAGACGAAAAGGTTATCAACGCTGAGCGCTTCTTCCACGAGGTAGCCGGTGATGAACTCAATGCTCCTGGTCGGGCCGAGCCACTGGTGAATGAAGACGGCAAAGCCCATGGCAAGAGCGATCCAGAAGGCGCTGCTCAGCAGGGCCTGCTTGAAGGAGAGAGTGCGCCCGCCGCGACTCCAGACGGCGAGATCAAGGAACAGCAGGACGAGAATGGCGGCGTTGAAGGCTATCCAGAAACCAATATTCATGCTGGGAGCGCTTCCCTGCCATGGTTGGAGTACATGAAGGGATTAGAAATGAAAGCATAGCGACAAAGCAAAGAGATCGCCGTAATCGCGCGTAATCGCCGTGATCGGAAGGCGGGGCTCAAATGCAGGTCATAGGCATCCTCGGGAGCACGCGAATCAATCCCATTAAGCAGAAGTTCGTGCGCGTGCAGGTGGCCGTAAACGAAGCCTGCGCGAAGATGGGAGGGGATATGCGTTCCAAAGCTGCCATTTCGTCGCATCCGATTCATCCGATGCTGGTGTCATTCCCGATTGGACTGTGGGTGACGGGATTTATTTTTGAACTTATCGGAGTGAGCAGTACCAGCCCAATAATGTGGGGGGCGGGATTTTACAGCATCATCGCCGGCTGTGTGGGAGCGCTGCTGGCGGCGTTGCCAGGCGCGCTGGACTGGTGGACAGTGGTACCGCCGGAATCGAGCGCGAAAAGGCGCGGGCTGCTGCATGGGAGCCTCAACGTGGTGGCTCTGATGATCTTTATTATTGCGGCGTACCGGCAGGGATCGCCGGCGGCAGAGCCGGACAAAGCCGCGCTAGTGCTGATGGCGATCGGGGTGGTGGGGATCGGCATTTCTGGCTGGCTGGGCGGGACGCTGGTCTATCGCAACCAGATTGGGGTGGACCATCGCTATGCAGGTGCAGGCAAGTTGAAGGAGCGCGTGCTCTCAGGCTGGGACAAGCCGGTTTGCAACCAGAGCGAACTGGCGAACGGGCAGATGCTGCTCTCGCGTGTGGGCGAGCAACGCGTGGTGATCGGCAAGTGCCCTGAGGGGCTGTTTGCCTTCAGTGATTCCTGCACGCATCGCGGCGGGCCACTCTCGGATGGCGCGCTGGTGGATTGCACGGTGCAGTGCCCGTGGCACGGATCGCAGTTCGACATCAGAACCGGACGCGTGGTGGCCGGACCGGCGGAGAACAAGATTGAGACCCATCCGGTGGAGGTGCGCAACGGCGAGGTCTACGTGAAGCTGACGCCGAAGGTGGTGGAGACGCCGAAGAAGGCGGCGTGAGGCAGTTCGGGAGATCGGGAGATCGGGTCGTCGGGTGATCGGAACAACAAAGACTACCGCCGATTTGCGCGGATGAACGCGGGATTAAGCTGAAGCGGATGGCCGCATCGAAGGGATGCGGCCATTGCTTTTCATGCGTTATTCACGCCCCAGGGACGCGGATCAGCAGAGGAAATCAAACCGGAGAAAACATGGCCGCATCGCTGTGATGCGGCCATGTTCTTTATGCTCGTGGATCACATGCTGATTCGCGATCAGCGTATTTCCAGATGGTGAGTGTCGCGTGGAGTGATGGTGAGGCGCATCCAGGGATGGATGCAGCACTGGTATTTGGCGTTGAGTTCGTGGTCGAGCGAAACCGTCGCAGTCGAGCCGGGAGCAAGGAAAATGTTGTCGGCGCTCGGCGGTTGCGGAACAAGTTGTCCATTAACGACCTGGGCGCACTCGGGCGCAGGCACGGGATTGCCTGACAGCCCGTTAAGGAAGTCAATGAATCCCCCGCCGAAATCTTTGACCTGAGTAAAGGTGTGGGTCTCGCCACCCAAATTGCTGAGGTGCAGACTGGCGTCTGCAGCAACGCTGGTCTGTTGAGGAACAAAACGCCATGCACCAACGGACTTATCGGCGATCAGTTCAGCCAGAAAGCCGTCGAAGGTAATGGATCCGTTGATTGTGCTGCGATCGCAGGTTCCAGGGCCGACAGCAGCGTTGAAGCTGGCAGGGTCACAGTAGTCGCGGACGTGAATGGTTACGTCAGTGTTGAGTTTGGAGTTCTGGGCTGAGGCGGGCACGAGCAGCGCTCCGCAAAGCAGCAGTGCACTACACACGAAAAACAGAGATTGTCTCTTCATTATTCTTCTCCTCCTTGAGGGACACCCGGGAGGACGTGGACTGGTCAGGCGGGCTCCGCGGCAATGGCTTCCAAGTCCGTGCCGGGGGTTATCCGTCGCCACCTTACGTCCAGACAAGTAGTGACCGAAACCCGGAAGGCGTTTCGATCAATAAGCGGAAACGATTGTAGCGCTGAGTGAGACTCTCAGCAAAGCAGGTGGGGTTGGGCTATCGGTTCGGATGCGAACTTGTCTTGCGGATCTTGTATTCCCGGCCGTTGAAGACGTACGTGTTGGTAATGGTCTCCGAAGGTGATGACCATGTCATGAGCACGTCTCGATAGCCAAGAGTCTGGTTGGGGTTGAGGCTCAGGCAGGTTCCGCCTGCGAACAGCAGGATGCGGGCTTTCTCGCCGTCGTTGCTGTGATCGTGGCGGACGAGCCAGAACCACGCGTGATCAGAACCTGTGAAGGAACGTGCGGCCATCACTACAAAGAACGAACCAGCTGAGTCAGAGATGCGAGCCGGCTGCCCCTTGAAAACCTGGGTGAGATCGGTTGGAGTTCCTTTGTTCTTTGATACTGCCAGTGCGCGGGCTTCCCTGCCTTCACTGGTGTTCATGGCCCTGGTGAGGACAATCGGCGGGAGAGCAACGGGCTTTAGTGCGTGATCGGAAGAGGTGTCGTCGCAAAAGGTAGTTTGCTCCGGCGCATCCTGTTGCGGCTTCGGGCGGGAGCAGGAGAGGCTCGCGAGAAGGATGAGGATGGCGGGGCGCAGCTTCACGGGTTAAGTTTACAAAACCGATTTACCGCAGAGGACGCAAAGGGCGCAGAGAACAATTACCACAGAGGACACAGAGGCAAGCAGGGGGAATCAAACGATTTACCACCCGTTCGACTTCGCTCAGGGCAGGCTACGACACGAAGGAACACAAAGGAAGAGGTCTCTTTACCCAGCGATATCAAACAACCCGAATGAGCATGTTAGATCGTAGGGATCCCTCGCTGCGCTCGGGATAAAGGAAAGACATCTACTTCTCCATCTCCACTTCGGCGTTCAGGCTTTCGAGATCGCGGTAAATGGTTACGACGGCGAGCGTGCGGCCGTTTTTGATATAGCGGACGGTGCAATCGCGCTTGTCGATGTCGCCGTCAACGGAGATCTGGTCCCATTTTTCGGCGTGACCAACGTAGTTGATGGGCACGTCGTAATGCTGGCTCCAGAAAAATGGCACAGCGTCAAAGCGTTCGCGGCGGCCCAGCATGTTTTTTGCGGCGGTCTGGCCCTGGCGCTCCGCCACCACCCAGTGCTCCACGCGGATGGCCTCGCCGGAGTAGGGGTCGGGCCAGCGGGCAATGTCGCCGGCGGCGAATACGCCGGGAGCGCTGGTCTCGAGATATTCATTCACGCTGACGCCGCGGTCCATCTTGAGACCAGCTTGTTCGGCCAGGCTGAGCGACGGCCGCACGCCCACTCCGAGGACGATGAAGTCGGCTTCGAGCACCTGGCCGCCGGCCAGAGTGACTCTGTTGCCGTCGACGCGCTTCACAGTCTCGCCCAGGTGAAACTGAACGCCATGCGATTCATGCAGGGTGCGCACGAAGGCGCCGAGCTGCGGACCCAGAACTTTTTCCATGGGGACTTTTTCCGGCGCGACCACATGCACGGCGAGGTTGCGCGCACGCAGCGAGGCTGCGACTTCCAGGCCGATGAAGCTTGCACCCACGACTACGACACTTTTGGCGGCTTTGGCGCGCTCGATGATGGCACGGCTGTCTGCGAGTGAGCGCAGATAGAAGACCTGCTGGGGCGTTGCGCCTTCCACGGGCAACCGGATGGGATCGGCTCCGGTGGCGAGCAGCAGTGCACCGTATTCGTAGGTGCGGCCGTCTTCGGTGCGGAGCGTCTTCTGTTTTGTGTTCAGCTCGGTGACGCGGGCGTTCAGAACGAGATCGATTTTGCGTTCGGAATACCAATCGGGCGAGCGCAGCGGAATCCAGTCTTCGGGCGCGGTGCCGGCGAGAAAATCTTTTGAGAGGTTGGGCCGGTCGGTGGGGGGAGCCGTGTCGGCACTCAGGATGGTCACGGGACCGGCATACCCTTCGCGGCGCAGCATGTCAGCGGCGGCAAGGCCTGCTGCTCCTCCGCCGACGATGATTATCGAGGCTGGCTGGCTTACCTTTTCTTGAGGCTTGGCTGCGGCGGCAATCTTTTCTCTGACAAAAACCTTGTCACCGGCCTTCTCCACCCTCCAGCACTGGATCGGATCAATCGCAGGAGCACGCACAGCTTCGCCGGTACGCAGGCTGAAACAGGCGTGGTGCCAGGGGCATCGCACCTGGTCGTCGACGACGAGCCCGTCGGCCAGCGGGCCGTGATAGTGCGTGCAGTAAGCACCCACGGCAAAAAAGTCCTGGCCTCGCCGGATGAGCAGGACCTCCTCTTCACCAACCACTCCCAGCAATTTGCCGCCGTCTGCAAGGGTGGCAATGGCGATACCGTTTGTCAGGTCGGGCTTTTGTGCGTCGTTCATATCAGTGCGTTCTCCGTGCGGGGGACATTGTAAATAGATTTGGGTGGAGGGATTCGGTTACATGAGAATCGGGTGATCTGGTGATCGGGTGATCTGAAAACAAAACCATTTGGCGCGCAGAT
>JBAIYI010000609.1:0-1894 GCA_037915955.1 Terriglobales bacterium | reverse complement strand
ATTGGTGTTCTATCAGGATCAGCGCTGAAGACCTCCGCGGCCAAAGCTCGCGAGTTGGAAACGCGTAACAAGCTGGAGCAGGAACGGATTTCAGAAAGCACCAAGGCTGTGGAAACCCAGCTCGCGGTGCAACAGGCAAACATCGATCAGAAACGTGCATTGGCAACTTTGAAACACCGTTTGCTCGATGCTCTGAAGGTCCGGGCCGGCATCAGCGGCGTGCTGCAGGAATTACCGGTTCAGGTGGGGCAGCGGATTGCCCAGGGCACGATTCTGGCTAAAGTGGTTCAGCCGGAACACCTGAAGGCTGAACTGAAGATTCCAGAGACACAAGCGAAGGACATTGTTGCTCAACTTCCGGCAGAGATCGATACGCACAATGGAATCGTGAAGGGTTACGTGAGTCGCATTGATCCGGCGTCACAGAACGGAACGGTAACGGTGGACGTTACGCTGACGGAGCCACCGCCCAAGGGCGCCCGGCCTGACCTGAGCGTTGACGGCACCATTACGCTGGAAAAGCTGGATAACGTACTCTATGTGGGCAGGCCCGCTTTTGGCCAGGAAAAGAGCACCGTGGGAATGTTCAAGATCGATGCTGACGGAAAAGGTGCGACTCGCGTCCCAGTTGAGCTGGGCCGGAGTTCCGTGAACACGATCGAAGTGGTTCGCGGGTTGAAAGAGGGTGATCAGGTGATCCTCTCTGACATGACTCGCTACGACAATCAGGAACGCATCAGCCTAACGCGATAGGCATTCGGCAATTCTAAAGAGGAGAAAAACCGTGGCTACAGGACAACCGCTGATCAGACTGGAAAACGTAACCAAGGTGTTTTACACCGACGAAGTCGAAACACACGCGCTTTCCGGTATTCATCTGGACATCAACAAGGGCGAGTATGTCTCCATCGCCGGCCCGTCCGGATGCGGCAAATCAACACTGCTCTCGATCATCGGCCTGCTTGATTCGCCAACAGACGGTTCGTACACGCTGAACAACCGCGCCGTGCAGGGCCTGGATTTCTCCGATCGCGCGCGCATCCGTAACCAGGAGATCGGTTTCATCTTCCAGAGCTTTAACCTTATCGGCGATCTCACGGTGTATGAGAACGTTGAATTGCCGCTCACCTATCGCTCCATGTCATCTGCCGATCGCAAGAAGCGCGTGCAGGAGTCACTGGAAAAGGTCGGCATGGCGCACCGCATGCGGCACTATCCATCCCAACTCTCCGGCGGTCAGCAGCAGCGTGTGGCAGTCGCTCGCGCACTTGCCGGTTCGCCTTCTATCCTGCTGGCGGACGAACCTACCGGAAACCTGGATTCGCGCAATGGTGAAGCCGTGATGGACCTTCTGCAACAGTTGCATCGCGAAGGCGCAACCATCTGCATGGTGACGCACGACGCTCGCTTTGCCAAACACGCTGAACGCACCATCCATCTGTTTGACGGCAAGGTAGTGGAAGAGACCGAGGCCGCAAAACAGGCGGAGATGGCGTAAGTAGCGAGCAGGAATTGTAAGCGGCAATCGCGCAGCTCAACGAGATTACAGCGATGCCGCAGATTGAGACTGATAGCATCTCCATGGCCGGCAGAAAATCATTCTGCCGGCGTTTTTGTTTTTGGCGGGGTCGAAATGCTGCCAGTGTGTGAATGCGCCGGGTAGACGACCCAAGCTCAACTGAATCGAAGCGCGTTCTTGCTGACGTAATCCCGATTCTGCAAAAGATCTCCGTAAAGGGTGAGCAGGTTCCTGATCATCGCGTCTGCCGTGAAGTTGGCATAGGCGGCAGCGCGGCCAGCTTCGCCGATCTCTCTGGCACGTCCAGGATTGCGCAAGAGATAGAGCAAACGCTGGGCTGCGCACTCATAATCCTCAACAGGCACCAGAAATCCA
>JBAIYI010000585.1:0-3408 GCA_037915955.1 Terriglobales bacterium | reverse complement strand
AAACAGATACTCTGCCTATGACGCTCAGCAGAGGAATCATCGTTATAGCCCTTCTACTGCTGGCGATTTCTGTTGTCCTTCACCCGGTCATTGACCTGCTGCAAACGATTGTGGCGCCTACACATCACAGCGCTCATATCGTTAAGAAACTCTCACTGATAGCGGCGGCAGCTCTTCAGGCGATCCTGCTGGTGCAGTTCCGGTCACTTGAACTGCTCCTGGCCTTCTCTCCGGTCACTCAGGCACGCAACGTGCTTGAAAGCACGTGCTCGCTACTGTGCTAATTACCAGTTCCCTTCTTTCCCTTCGCGTTTGAGAATTTCCATGCGCGCAGTCTATCGCACGCTACTCACTCGTGAGCCCGACAAGAACTGGCCGAAACTGACAGGAGAGAACTCAGATGCTCCCCACCACAAATTCACCCATCCGCCCCCTGAGCGAAAATGAAACCCTGCACGACGCGCTGTCCGTAGTGACCGAACGTGAGCGGGAAAGTTATCAACATGCCATGGTCCACACCTTTTGCGACAAAGGCGCCCTGATTTGCATGGAAGGGCAATTGCCGGAAGGAGTCTTCATCATCCGTGAAGGCCGGGCAAAGGAGATCTGCACATCAACGGAAGGTAAAGCCGTGATTGTGCGCCTGCTCGGTCCCGGAGACATGATCGGTCTGACTGCGATTCTTGCGGGAACACCGTATGACACAACGGTGGAGGCCCTTGAGCCCACCGAAGCAGACTTCATCACAAAGCGGGACTTCATGTCGTTGCTCGGCCACTCCGATGCTCTGGTGCTCACGGTGATCCGGCAGCTTGGACGCAATTGCCACACCGTTTACGACGATATCCGCAGGCTTGGACATTTAGGTTCAGTTCCCGGCAGGCTGGCGAACATGATCCTTGGATGGTCACGCCGCACTGGTGGCACGAAGGCACAGACGCGGCAACAGATCCGGGTGCTGCTCACACATCAGGAGATCGCGCAGATCATCGGCAGCACTCGCGAATCAGTAACGCGCATTCTCGGCTTCTTCCGTCACAAAGGCTGGATCAACGTCCGCGGCGCCACCTGGACGATCATGGACAGGCCAGCGCTTCGATCCCTGATTACCGCTGATCACAAGCTTCCCCCGGAAAGCGCTTTACCGTTGACAAAGAATCTGGCAGTCCGATAAAGTTAGCTCGCAATGGTCAGTCTGACCCATCGCCGCCATCATCACCATCACAGGGCAAAGGTGTCGGCTGGGGCCAGCGCAAGTTAATAACAGCGCAATCATAAGAAAGAAAGCCCGCCGACAGTCAAAGTCGGCGGGTTTTTTGCTTTTGCAGCGGACTCAAGAGGGGCGACATGGAAATTGATTTCGACAAGATGGATGGCCTGGCTCCCGCAATTGTGCAGGAGGATTCCACGGGAGAAGTGCTGATGGTCGGGTTCATGAATCAGGAAGCCTACATCCGCACAGCCGAAACGGGTTATGTGACTTTCTATTCCCGCACACGGCAGAAACTCTGGATGAAAGGCGAGACCTCCGGAAATCGGCTGCGCGTGATCTCGGCCCTCACTGACTGTGACCGCGATACGTTGCTTTATCGCGTTTTCGTCGAAGGCGATGGCCTGGTCTGCCACACAGGGACCAAGTCCTGTTTCACAGAACCTGTCGCATTTAAGAGCGTGGAGGCTGCCCGATGAAGCTGCGCGTGGGAATTCCAAAAGGCAGCCTGCAGGAATCGACGCTCGCGCTGTTCAAGCGCGCCGGCCTGAACGTCTATACCAGCAGCCGCTCGTATTTCGCGGCTACTGACGATCCGGAAATTGAATGCATGCTGATCCGCGCACAGGAGATGGCGCGCTACGTTGATCACGGAGTTCTTGATTGCGGACTTACCGGGCGTGATTGGGTGGTGGAAAGCGGGCTCGACGTAGTGACCGCGGCGGAGCTGGTCTATGCCAAGCAGAGCCTGGGCAAGGTACGCTGGGTGCTGGCTGTCCCGGAAGATTCGCCCTTCCAGAAGGCAGAAGATCTATCGGGCAAGATCATTGCCACCGAACTGGTAAACGCCACGCGCAGTTACTTTGCTGCACGAAACGTCTCCGTAAAAGTGGAGTTCTCCTGGGGCGCTACGGAAGTGAAACCCCCAATGCTGGCGGATGCCATTGTTGAGATCACGGAAACCGGCAGTTCCCTCCGCGCGAATCGGCTGCGAATTATCGACACCGTGATGGAATCTTCCACGCAGTTGATCGCCAACAAGAAGGCATGGAGCGATTCTGCAAAGAAGCAGAAGATTGAGAACCTGGGCCTGATGCTTTGCGGTGCCATCTACGCGCAGGGCCGTGTAGGCTTGATGCTGAACGTTCGCAAACAGGACCTGGCTGGGGTGCTCGCGGTGCTACCTGCGTTGCAGAAACCAACCATCTCCCAACTCAGCGACGAGAACTGGGTGGCGGTGAATACAATTATCGAAGAGACAACGGCCTGGCGCATCATGCCCCAGTTGAAGGCCGCCAGGGCCGAAGGAATCGTGGAATATCCGCTGAACAAGGTGGTCCTGTAATGCGCATCCTGAGCGGCCGCGCGGCCGGGAATCGCGTGCGCAAGCTTGAGCAGCGCGGTGCAACCGAGCTGGCGCGAGTGGAAAAGCGGGTAAAGCGCATCGTGGAGCAGGTGCGCAAGAGAGGTGACCGCGCGCTGCGCAAGTTCGCCGAACAGTGGGATGGTCTGGGAAGAAAGCAATCATTGCTTGTCTCGCGCGATGAGATGGAACAGGCCTGGAACTCAGCGTCTTCCGAGCTGAAACGGGCAATTGAAGTCGCGGCCACACAAATCCGCCGCTATTGTGAATGGCAGCGCCCCAGAGAGTGGACCCAAAGCTCACTGGAAGGCGTGCAGGTTGGGCAGCTCGCACGCCCGCTGAACTCAGCGGGTTGTTACGTGCCGGGCGGACGATATCCCCTTCCCTCAACCATGCTCATGACCGTGATCCCGGCGCAGGTGGCAGGCGTGAAGGAGATTCGCGTGGTTTCACCGCGACCGGCACCCGAGACCATGGCAGCAGCTCATTTCCTCGGAGTCCGCGAGCTTTACAGAATTGGCGGAGCTCAGGCCATTGCAGCGCTGGCCTACGGAACCACATCGGTTCCCCGCGTAGAAAAAATTGTCGGGCCCGGGAATTTGTTTGTGACGGCAGCGAAGAAGCTGGTGGCGTTTGACTGTTCCATCGATTTTCTTGCCGGCCCAACCGAGATTGTTTATTTGGCTGAGCGCGGCGATCCACGGTTCATTGCCAGCGATCTGGTCTCGCAGTCCGAACACGATCCTGATGCCCTCGCCGTTTTCATTACCTCGAGCAAAGATCTTGCCGGATCCGTTCTCAAGGCAACCAACGCGGCTGCGGCACAGAACAAAAT
>JBAIYI010000307.1:0-1896 GCA_037915955.1 Terriglobales bacterium | reverse complement strand
CCTGCTGCCGAAGAAGCTGGCGATCGAAGCGACCGCCGCCAACAAGGCCGTGATCGAGCAGATGAAAGCTGCCGCCGTTCGCCGCTCTGCCGTGGAGAAGGCCGATGCGGAAGCTCTTTTGAAGCAGCTTGAGGGCGTGAGCCTGAGCTTTGAACGCAAGGCCGGCGAGAAGGATCACCTGTTCGGTTCGGTGACTTCGTCCGATATCGCTGACGCGCTGAACGCCAAGGGCTTTAACATTGATCGCCGCAAGATCCAGCTTGACGATCCGCTCAAGAGCATCGGCAACTTTGACGTGCCTGTGCGTCTGCATCGTGACGTGGTCGCGAAAGTGAAAGTAGCGGTGAACAAAGAAGGCGGAGAAGTAGCGCAAGCGTAGCCTTCCGTTCCAAAATCGATAAAGCCCTGAATTCCTCTCATGAATTCAGGGCGTTTGTCTGTTAAGCCTCTGGCGTTGCGAGAAGAGCGAGCGGCTGCGAGCTAGCAGTTTACGCCCGATCTTTCACCTTCTGTGCTTCTGTATGCCCAGGCCATGCGCGGAGTATTGTGGGCGATACCGAATCGGCCACGCTGGTCGAGCAGAATCATGCCGCCGTGACCATCGAGGCGGCTCTTGAGATAGAACATGGCTTCCTGCGCGACAGCGTCCGGCGCTCCACCGCCCTGCACGCGGTCGGCGGCCCACTTCGCGAGTACCAGCTTCATGATCGGCTCGCCCCAGCCTGTGCAGGAGACTGCAGCGCTAAGATTGTCGGCATAACATCCGCAGCCGATCAGAGATGAATCTCCGACGCGTCCCGGTGCCTTGTTCAGAGTGCCTCCAGTGGAAGTGCCCGCTGCGATGTTTCCATCCGCATCCAGCGCTACGGCGCCCACGGTATCGTGGCCTTTATCCAGGATGCTGCCTGCGAAAGTAGTGTCCGGTTCGCCGGCGGCTGATCGGGCCTGGAAATCTTTCAAGCGTTTGACTTCGCGTTCAATCACCAGCTCCGAATTGCCGCAGAGCTTCAGGCCGTGTTCTTGCGCGAACTGCTCGGCGCCTTCCGCAACCATATAGATGTGCGGACTGTCGTCGAGCACCAGCCGTGCGGCCTTGATCGGATTGCGGATGTGCTCCACGCATCCTACGCCACCGGCGCGGAGGTTGGAGCCATCCATCATCAGGGCATCGAGCTGTACCCGACCGTCGCGGGTCAGGAAGCTGCCGCGACCGGCGTCGAAGGTTTCATCTTCTTCCATCGAAATAATTGAAGCCTGGACGGCATCAAGCGCCCGGCCCCCGCTCTGAAGAATGCGCCAGCCTTCATCCAGAGCTGCTCGAACTCCCCGAACATGTGAATCCACCACATCGTCCGGCATGGCCCATGCGCCGCCATGCACCACCAGCACCGGCAGTTGTCTCACAGATCAGTCCTCATAAGAAAGTCAGACAGGTGAGTTTATCAAACGCGTCAGTCCTGCTGCTCTGGCCAGCCACTCTCACCAGCAGCAACTCTCGCCATCGTAGTTCCGGCTAAGTCTCTGCAATCACATGTTTTTGAGAGCTCCTGCCAACAGCTCAGTTGGATTGCTCATCAGAACAGCCAAGTAACTTCTCTTTCGCGTGCCCTGGAGTAAGAAACAAATGCAAAGCAGACGGAAAGTTAAGAATCCAGCATTTCTCGCCGCGCTCTTCTTTTTCTTGAGCGGGCTGCTCCTTACAGGTTGTCAGGGACTTGGCGGATCCAGCACTCCACCTCCCACGCCCACGCCTGCGAATCAGGCCAGCATGAATTCGATCAACCACATCGTGCTATTCATGCAGGAGAACAGATCATTCGATCACTACTTCGGCCAGTTGAACGTCTATCGTGCGGCTAACGGGCTGCCTCAGGACGTGGACACCTGGACCTCAAC
>JBAIYI010000602.1:0-2176 GCA_037915955.1 Terriglobales bacterium | reverse complement strand
CGGGGCGTGACGCAGGAGCCTCCGCGCAGCACCATCTGGTTGCACATGAATTTTCCGTTGTACTCGCCGAGCGCACCGGCGGCGGGCTTGAATCCTGGGTAGGCCAGGTAGGCGCTGGCGGTCCACTCCCATACGTCGCCAAATATCTGTGCTGGTGAATCGTCGACGGCTGCCGGTGCTGGCCGGGGATGGAATGCGCCTTCTTCAAGCAGGTTCCCCGTGACCGGAATTTTGGCCGCAACGGATTCCCACTCAAATTCATTTGGGAGGCGGGCTCCGGCCCAGCGGGCGAAGGCGTCTGCCTCGTAATAGCTCACATGGCAAACCGGCTCGTTCTCATCAACTTTGCACATGCCCGAACAGGTGAAGAGATACCAGTCACTGCCGGACTTCTCCCAGTAGAGCGGCGATTGCCAGTGATTGGTCTGGATGGCTTTCCAACCATCCGATAGCCACAGCTCAGGCCGTTGGTAACCACGATCGTCCATGAAAGCCAGATATTCGCCGCAGGTGGCAAGTCGCGAGGCGAAACGGAATGGTTTCAGATAAAACTTGTGGCGCGGCGCTTCGTTGTCAAAGTGGAAACCAGTTCCGTCGGCCCCTGCTTCGATCAGCCCTTCAGGATACACACGGGCCCGCTGCGTGGGCGCGAATGATGCGGCGATCGCGGCAGCCGCCGGCCGATATGCGGGACGCAGAGGATTCGTCCAGAAAGCGTGCTTGATATCTGTGATCAGCAGTTCCTGATGCTGCTGTTCGTGGTTGACGCCGAGTGTAACCAGGTCGAGCACGGACTTCTCAAGGTCCTGGCGTTCGAGCAGGGTCTGCATGTGCCCGTCAACATGGCTGCGGTAGGCACGGATTTCATCGAGGCTCGGCCGGGAAAATGTGTTTCGTAAAACTTTCTCCGGCTGGGGACCAACGGCGTTATAGTAGGAGTTGAAGAGATCGCGAAAGCGCGGATCCAGCGGTTCGTATCCCGAAAGGTGCCGGCTCAGAATAAAGGTCTCAAAGAACCAGGTGGTGTGAGCCAGGTGCCATTTGGCCGGACTGGCTTCCGGACAGGACTGCACCATCTGGTCTTCCGGCGTGAGCGTCGCCACAAGGGCTTCCGTTTGCGCACGCACCGCCGAGTATTCAAACGCGGTTCCCCGCTGTGCAGCGGGGAAGGGGAGGACCGATTTGAACTGCGCCATGCTTAACCCCGAAGTCGTACGGATTCAGGCTGAAAGATACTACTCCGTTCGAGGCCGGATTGCACTTGGGGGCCACACTCCGGCGCCCTAAGTAAGATGCGGCCGGAGGCGGGAGGCTTCAGGAAAAAAGTCCAATGTCAGATGTTGACCACAATGGCGCGCCGGCTCGAACTATTTTCCACGTGGATATGGATGCCTTCTTTGTCTCCGTGGAAGAGCTTTCGAACCCCTCACTGCGGGGCAAGGCCGTAGTGGTGGGTGGGCAAAGAGACGAGCGCGGAGTGGTAGCGGCCGCGTCGTACGAGGCGCGGAAGTTCGGCGTGCACTCGGCGATGCCGCTACGGACGGCGGCGAAGTTGTGCCCGCATGCGATCTTCCTTGATGGTCATCCCGATCTCTATCGCCAGTATTCGCAGAAAGCCCGCGCGGTGCTCAACGACTTTTCGCCCGCCGTGGAGATGGCCTCCATTGATGAAGCGTACCTCGATATGACGGGCACGGAAAAGCTGCACGGGCCTCCCTTGAAATCCGCGCACAAGCTGCACACGGAAATGAAGCAGCGTACAGGGCTCAACTGTTCCATTGGGATCGGCAGTTCACGCCTGATGGCAAAAATTCTTTCCGACAAGGCGAAGCCGAACGGCGTGCTGCTGGTCCTTCGGGGGCTGGAGGAGAGTTTCCTCGCACACCTTGATGTCGGCAAGATTCCCGGCGTAGGTAAGGTGACCAAAGCCAGGCTCAATGAGCTGGGCATCCACTTGATCGGGGATTTAACCCGCGTGGAACCGAAATTTCTGGAAGAACAATTCGGAAAGTGGGGCGTGGCGCTGGCTGGAAAAGCACACGGCGAAGATGCCGGGGGCTGGTTTGAAGGCGAGGTAGGCGATGACTGGGAAGCCAAGTCAATCAGTCATGAACACACTTTCGGGGAGGACACCCGCGATCGCGAAAAGCTGGAAGCGACCTTGCTGCGACTTTAA
>JBAIYI010000109.1:0-1845 GCA_037915955.1 Terriglobales bacterium | reverse complement strand
AGTGAACGCTATCCCACCGTCTGCGAACGCTGCCTGGCGGTACTGGAACAACTGGAAGAAAAGGAGCAGCCGGCCTGAGCCGGAGTTCATCGAATCGACAGAACAGGCATGCGTAAGTATCACATTCTGATTGCTGCGGCGGTGGTGGTCCTGGACCGTATCACCAAATGGTTAATCGCCCAGAAGATCACGCTGCATGATAGCGTGGACATTGTTCCCGGCATGTTCCGGCTCACCCATGTGCAGAACCAGGGCGCGGCCTTCGGGCTGTTCGCGGACTCGCCTTCGGAATGGAAGGTGGCCATGCTGATCCTGTTTTCGATCGCCGCTCTGGGCGTCGTCTCTGCCCTGCTCTGGAAAAACGGCAACGCGATGAATGCCACGGCCATCGCGCTCTCACTGGTAATGGGCGGCGCCGTAGGCAATCTCTGGGACAGGGTTGCCGCGGGACGGGTCATCGACTTCCTTGACTTCTACCTGGGGTCCCACCACTGGCCTGCTTTCAATATTGCAGACAGCGCAATCGTGGTTGGAGCGCTGCTGCTGCTCACCGAGATCTTCCTGACGACGCCGCAGGAAGAAAAAGCTGAAGAGAAAGTAGTCAGCCAGTAGAGTCTCTCGGCATGCGCAAATCCCAGCTGCTGATCGCGGGTTCAGTTCTGCTGCTGGACCGGGCTACCAAGCTGCTGGTTCTTGCCAAGCTGCCGGAAGCCTATTCCATCAGCGTGATTCCAGGATTGTTTCAACTCGCACACTGGGAAAACACGGGCGCAGCTTTCAGCATGTTTGCTGACTCGGCGTCGCCCTGGCGCACCACAGGGCTAATCGTTTTTTCGATACTGGCGATTGCAGTAGTCGCGTGGCTTCTGTGGAAGAGCGGTTCCCAGCTCACGCCCGGCACGGTGGCACTCGCGCTGGTTCTCGGTGGAGCCGCAGGAAACCTGTGGGACCGGATAACGAAAGGGACCGTTACAGACTTCCTGGACTTCTACGTCGGCGACCATCACTGGCCGCCTTTCAACGTAGCGGACAGCGCGATTGTTGTGGGAGCGATTCTGCTGATGATTACGCTCCTGACGCCTGGTTCGCGCAGCAGCGCACACCACCAGCGCTGACCAGCTTACGGTGTTTCCAATATTCAATGTTTTTCGCATGCTGCTGCATGAATTGAACATCTTTCCCCGAGCAACTTCACATCCTATTGCTCAACTTCAGTGCATTAGCACTTTGCTCGGGGAGAGCCACTTCACCATGTCAGCAAAAAGATTCTGGACCCTCATTCTCTGCTTTGGACTTCTGTTCAGCCTTGGCGCAGCAGCGCAACGCGATCGCGATCCTGACAGCCGCGACCTGCGCGGCATCAGTCCCAAGACACACAAATATATCTTCACCGTGCTCGGCGGTGCCGCTCTTGGGGCAGGGCTCGGCTTCGTTCTGCCGGGACAGAAAACACCTCTCAAGATGATGTTGATGGGCGGCGGCGGCGGTAGCACCTGGTATCTCATGACGCACCGCAACGCTCTGGGCGCGGCGCGCCCGTGGGCGATGATCGGCGGCAATACCGCTCTGGGCTGGGGCATCGGATGGCTTGGCTGCAACTGCCGTGACGGCGCATACGCCGGCATCTTGATCGGCGGCGGTGCGAGCGCCGCGTGGGAAGCGCTAAGCAATGATCGCGAGGCTCGCAATAGCCTGCATCGTGCACGCAACGAAGTGTCGCGTCCCAAAGATGACCGTGATCGTACCGCGGCGCGGGGCAACGACAGCACGGGAACTGGCGATAACCCGGAAGACTAGGAAAGTCGACGTGAAACAAAAAGCACGGGCCTCCGCCCGTGCTCTTTT
>JBAIYI010000405.1:0-4912 GCA_037915955.1 Terriglobales bacterium | reverse complement strand
AATCGCGGTGTTTATGCCAATGACCTCACCGCGCATGTTCACCAGCGGGCCGCCGGAGTTGCCGGGATTGATCGCCGCGTCGGTCTGGATGAACGACTGGAACTGACGGGCCGGGTTGATATTGCGTCCGCGAGCGGAGACGATGCCCGCTGTCACGGTATTTTCCAGGCCAAAGGGGCTGCCCATCGCAAGCACCCAGTCGCCCACGTTCATGGAGTCCGAATCGCCCAGCTTGGCAACGGTAAGCTGCGCATCCTTGGGCGGGTCAATCTTGATCACGGCCAGGTCGGTTTCCTTGTCGTAGCCGATCATCTTGGCATCGTGCAGCACGCCCGTCGGGTCGTCCTTCAGCTTCACGCGGATGCGGTCCGCGCCATCCACCACGTGGTAATTCGTAATGATGTAGCCGTTCTGGTTCAGGATGATGCCGGAACCCAGGGATTTTGACCGGCCTCCCGGCCCGCCAAACGGGCCAGGTGAATCGTCATCACCGCCCGGGCCCTGGCCTTGCCCACCCTGGTCGCCGCCGAAGAAGCGGTTGAAGAAGTCCTGAAGATCGTCATTACCGCCGCCCTGGTCGCCCTGGCCGGGAGCCTGCCGGCGATGGGGATTGGTACGCTGCCGTGGCCGCGGATTCGATTCCGTGCTGATGTTCACCACTGCCCCGCCGACCCGCTTGGTTACTTCGTTAAAGGTCGAGCTGAGCTGCTGCGGGGTCTGCATGGGCAGCAGCGCCGCGTCAGCGGTGGAGAAGTTTCCTTTTACGCCGTTCCGGCTGAGCACTGTACCAATCAGGATGCCCACGGCCAGCGTAACCAGTACAACCAGCGTGGAAAACACTCTTTGGGCCCTGACTCTTGCCAGAAAATCGGCAAAACGCGAATTCATAGAAATGGGACCTTCCTCTTTAGCGGACGATTGCGCTTGTGGAAATTATAAATTGGAACGCCTCAGCAGGGCAGCTGCCCAGATTAGATGAAAGCGCTTGTACCTTAGACGCAAAACCTAAATCCAGCGTTATCCAGCAGAACTGGGTTCGCCGGCCTCTGCCGCCAGTTCCGCCTCCGGATGGGCCACGCTTCCCAGCAGTTCTGAGATCAGAACGCCGGTCAGGATCATTAATGCGCCCGCCCCGGAACGCATTCCCAGCCGCTCATGCAGCACGATGTAAGAAGTGAGCCAGGCAAAGACCGGCTCCAGTGTGAAAATAAGTGCAGCATGGGTCGCCGGGGTGAACTGCTGCGCCCATGCCTGGACGGTGAAGGCCACCGCCGTTCCCAAGATCCCGGTGATCAATATGCAGGCGATGACCGGCGTTGTGAAATGAATTCGCGTCTGCTCCAGGAGTGGGGCGGTGGCGATCATCAGAAGGGCTGCCACGCCGATCTGGAGCACAGCCATCTGCTCGAAAGGGTAGCGCTGGGTGGCGCGTCCCAGTGAGACGATCTGGAAAGCGAAGGCAAACGCGCAACCGATGCACAGAATGTCGCCGAAATTGACCTTGGCGAAATCCGCGATTGCCTCCCGCCCTGCCGGAACCGTCATCAGGAATAATCCGCAGAGCGCCAGCACAATCCCCACGCCTCGCCAGGGATGCACCTTGTGCCGCCAGATCGCCAGATGAATCAGCGGAACCAGCACGGTGGAGATTCCGGTAAGGAAGGCCGTCTTCGAAGGCGTGGTAAGCCGCAGGCCGGCGGTCTGGAACGCATAGCCAAGATAAAGAAACAGGCCCACCACGCAGCCCATCGCCAGCGCTCGCCGGTTCAGCGCGGCCACATCTTTGCGATACCAGATCACAAGCAGCACCGCGGCCAGTGACATGCGGACCGCGTTGAGCAGTATTGGCGAAGAGTCAGCCAGCGCGGCCTTGATCAGCACAAACGTGCTGCCCCAGATCAGGGTGATGGCCACGAGCAGGAGATGGGCTTTGAGCGATCGCGACACAGAGGCCTTTGAAAAGGTGAAGGTTATTTTAAAGGCTGAGCCGAGAATCGGGAGGAGCTATGCAGTTGCGGCACCACGCGGGAACTGAACTCAGGCGGCGCGCTTTCGACTTCGGCGATTTCCTTTCGCGCGCGAAGCGTTCCGCGGCTTGGTTTTTGCCGATGAGCCATTCCCTGTGGTCACGGCTTTCTTCTTCACGGACTTCTTCGCGGCAACTGGTTTGGTTCGGGAACGGCCCGGCTCTTTCCCTGCAAACAGCCATTCCGCGCCCTTCTTCACCGCAGCTTTTCGATTGCTCTGCCACTCGCGTGAACCGCTGTCGCCCGCAATTTCCGCGAGGCTGCGATTCGTGGTTACCGAGTAGTCGAGTTCGTCGATATCGAAACCCTCTTGCGCCGCCTCATCACGCTTCTTGATCAGCAGCCACTCCGTGCCTTTCGATCCGGGACGTCGCGAGCGCATGTGGGCCAGCACAAATTCGCCATTAAGCTTTTTGCCGTGCAGGCGGAACTTCAAATCACCTTTGGCCAGCATGGCATCGGGATCGCCCAGCGCCTCCCACGTGCCCATGTCCCACACCATCACAGTGCCGGCGCCGTAGTTGCCCTCGGGAATGATTCCTTCAAAGCTGAAGTAAGACACCGGGTGGTCTTCCACCTGCATTGCCAGCCGCTTGTCCGCCGGATCGAGCGATGGGCCTTTCGGCACGGCCCACGACTTGAGTACGCCATCCATTTCCAGGCGGAAGTCGTAATGCAGGTGCGAGGCGCGATGCTTCTGCACCACGAAGCGGTGCTGGCCGGCGCGGCCCAGGTCGCCTTTGGGTTCAGGCGTCTGGTCAAAGCGGCGCTTGCGGTTGTATGTTTCTAGAGCCACAAAAGATTTAGATGCGCTTTGTACGCGGAGTCGCACTCCAGAAAACAGCGTACACCGGCGCGGGGGGCACGGATGGCTAAAATTCCCGGCGAGAAGCTGCTGAGTGAAGTAATTCAGGAGCGCCGCGCCACGCCCAGCTTTGAAGAGGTGCCGATCCACACCGCCGACCTGGAAAAGATCGTGCGCGCGGGACTCTCAGCGCCCAGCGCCTACAATCTGCAACCGTGGCGCTTTATTCTGGTGCGTGACCGCGAGCAGAAGAAGAAATTGCGGGCGGCAAGCTTCAATCAACCCAAGGTGGAAGAGGCCAGCGTGGTGGTGGTGGCCTGCGGTGATCCTGAAGGCTGGAGGCACGGCGACCTCGATGCCGTGCTCGACATATCCAAAGATCACGGCTTCGGCAGCGACGCGCAGCGCGAAAAGATTCGCGCATCCGTTACTGGTTTCATGGGCACGCCCGGCAATGCCGGAGGCCTGCAGCCGGATTTTGCCGTGTGGGTGAACCGGCACGTGATGATCGCCTTTACCACCATGATGTGGACGGCGGAAACGCTCGGCTATGACACCGCTCCGATGGAAGGCTTTGAGGAAGATAAGGTCAAAGCCCTGCTGCATATTCCTGATCGCGTGCGCGTGGTGGCCTTGCTGGGGGTCGGCCGCCGCAAAGGTCCAGACAAGGTCTTCGCCGGGCGCTTCAATCCCGAACGCGTGGTCTTTGCCGATGAATGGGGGAAGAAGATTGATTTCTAAACGGATGGCTCGCGATGCTGCGCGAGCGTGGTTCGGCCTTGCTCTGTGCGCGGTGGCGATTGCTGCTGTTGGGTTGCACGCACAAAATCCCGCCCCATCTCCGGCACCGGCTCCTTCGCAGCAGCCGTTTACGGTGAAAGCTGCGTCGAGCATGGTCCTGGAAGTCCGTGATGGCCTCAAGACACGAGATGTTAGGCGTATGCTCGCTCCCTTTGACATGGCGGCAATGCCCGACGGCCCGCTGTTTCAGCAGCAGCTACTTTCGTTTTTCTCGCATACTGAAACCATTCGCGTGCACCTCAACCTGGTCAACGCCACCAGCGATCAGGAAAAAGGCGCCGCGGAAGTTGATGCAGAACTGGAAGCCGACCTGGGCGACAACGCTGTCCCGCTGCATAAACAGGCGCGCCTGAAGTTTTCCGCTGCTTTGACTGGCGGCGCCTGGCGCTTTGTCGATGTCCAGCCGCGTTCCTTCTTTTCCACGCAGCCCTGAGCCGTCTGTATGAAGCGCGAATATCCTGACCGGCCAATCGTGGGCGTAGGCGCCGTCATTGTGCACAGGGGCAAAGTTCTGCTGATCAAGCGCAGCGCGCCGCCGCTCATGGGTGAGTGGTCGCTGCCCGGAGGCGTGGTGGAATTGGGCGAGACTCTCCGCACGGCTACCGAACGCGAAGCCCTGGAAGAAACGGGACTGATCGTTACCGCCGGCGAAGTTCTGGAAGTTTTCGATCGTATCGTGCCCGGCAGTGAAGGGCGCCCGCAGTATCACTACGTGCTGGTGGACTTCTTGTGCCGTGTAGAAGGCGGTGATTTACGCGCGGGCGGTGACGCCGCAGACGCCGCGTGGGCAACGCAAGATGAACTGGAGAAGTTCAGGCTGGAGAAGCCGGCTAGAGACGTCATCCTCAAGGCATTTGCAGTTTGCTGTAATCCCGAGCGCAGCGAGGGAATCCTATAACCACAATTGCTCTTCTAGTTATGTTGGATCGATTCTTAACCTGAAATGCTCAGCAGACGATAGGGATTCCTCGCTTCGCTCGGGACCGAAGGCACAATCTTTCGCGCAGCGATCGTTAAGAACGTCCCCACACGTACGCATCGTCCTGCGGCAATCCCATAAACGCCAGCACGCGGCAGGCGAACTGATGCGCCATCGCGTCAAAGGTCTGCGGATGGTTATAAAAGGTGGGAATGAGCGGGTAAATCGTCGCACCCGCTTCAGCCGCCAGATCCATATTGCGTATATGCACGCGGTTCAGCGGCGTTTCCCGCACGCACAACACCAGTGGACGTTTTTCTTTCAGGCAGACATCGGCGGCGCGCTGGATTAGGTTTGAAG
>JBAIYI010000721.1:0-2281 GCA_037915955.1 Terriglobales bacterium | reverse complement strand
CCTTTTCGTCGGCAATGTTCGCGGTTACCTGAATCGTGCCGCCATTCTCTGAGGTGGTGAAATGATGCGTGGTCTTGTCCTGGCTGAAGCCCATACCCTTGTCGCTGCGCTGTTTAAGCCCGTGGTCGTGAGGTGATTGCGCCTGATCCTGCGGGTGCATGGGGCAGCCGTTCATGTCATTGCGGGTTTCCGGTTTTGACTGGCCGAGCATGGCAACAGACGCGCCCAGCAAAATACTCGCGAGTCCTGAAATCCTCATTTTCTGATTCCTCTGCTGTTCCGAATTTTGCGCTGCAATCCCGGCGAGATCATGGGCGAGATCGCCATAACACTCTCCGGACTCGCAGCTACGAATAGCTCCAGCAGCCCGGCTGTTTTCCCTGGCGGGGTCGAGTGCAGCCGTTGCTCCCAGGTGCTGATTGCTTTCGCCAGGGTCATTCGCAGACCCTTGAGTTCCTCTATCCGTGTCTCAAGCGCCGCGCATTTCTGCACTGCCAGCGCATGGACCTGCCTGCAAGGGGCTTCGCCGCTGTCGCGCTTGTCCAGAATTTGTCCGAGCTCTTCCACGGTGAAACCGATTCCCAGAGCAGCACGTACCAGCCTCACGCGCGTGAGCGCTTGTAAGGGATACATGCGATAACCGTTGGCCAGACGCTGCGCCTTTGGCAGCAGCTTCTTTCGCTCGTAAAAACGCAGCGTATCGCGGCTCACGCCAGCGCTGGCAGCCAGTTCACCTGATCGTAAATTGGGCTTTCCGGAGTCATTCGTCATATGCATTCTCAGCTGTGGAGTATGTTCTCGGGTCAAGCAGATTGTTCATTCTTCCAGACTGCTGAGGCAAACGAACGTAAGCCGGCAGACTGCCACCGACGGCTGAGACCCTTTATAATCAAAGTTTTACCCCCGCACTGCTTCAATAACAGGAAGGTAACTCTTTTGTCGCTAGATTTTTTAGGTGAACTTCGTCGCACCCACAGGTGCGGAGAGCTGCGCGCGGAGAACGCGGGCGAGCAGGTTGTTCTGATGGGCTGGGTCAACCGTCGGCGTGACCTGGGCAACGTGATCTTTCTTGACGTGCGTGACCGCACGGGGCTCACGCAGATCGTATTCGACAAGAGCGACAACGCAGCCCTGCATGAAAAGGCCAGCGATCTTCGTTCAGAATACGTCGTAGCTGCCATCGGAAAGGTGCGAAAGCGTGAAGATAAAACCGTAAACCGCAATCTTCCTACCGGCGAGATTGAGGTTGTAGCATCCGATCTGAAGCTCCTCAATGAATCCAAGGTCCCGCCATTTCTTCCCGGCGATCCGGCATTGGCGAACGAAGAGATGCGGCTGAAATACCGCTACATTGACCTGCGGCGCGAGCCCATGCAGTACAACATTGAACTGCGACATAAAGTGGCGCTGGCGATACGGCAATATCTCTCCGGCCGAGGCTTCTTTGAGATTGAGACGCCGTTCATGACGCGCTCCACGCCGGAGGGCGCGCGCGACTATCTTGTGCCGAGCCGTGTTTATCCCGGCGAATTCTATGCTCTTCCGCAGTCGCCGCAGCTTTTTAAGCAGATCCTGATGATTTCGGGGTTCGACAAATACTTCCAGATCGTGCGCTGCTTCCGCGACGAGGACCTGCGTGCCGATCGGCAGCCGGAGTTCACACAGATCGACCTGGAAATGTCTTTCCCGCAGCCGGACCGCGTGTTCGAAGTGGTTGAGGGCTTTCTCCAGGCGGCATTCAAGGTGGCGGGGTTCGAATTGAAAGCACCATTCCCGCGGATGACCTACGACGAAGCCATCCGGCAATACGGGATCGACAAGCCTGATCTCCGACTTCCGAAGCTCACGGACGTGCGTACGGCATTTGCGGCCGAGCAACTGCAAACGCTGCAGCTCAATCCTGAGCTGCCGGTTGTGGCGATTCGGATTCCGAAGATCGGCGAGCTCTCGCGCAAGGAGCGGGATGACAATCGTCCGTTGTTCGGTGACCGTAAGGAAGCCCGCCTGATCGATGACGTCAAGCGTCTGGAAAAATCGTTTCCAGAAGCGGTTGCAAAGGCGCGAGAAATGAGTGGCGCACAGCTGGAAGATCTCCTGGTGCTGGTTGGAGGCCCGTTACAGCTTGAGAAAACAGGAGTGCGGCCTGACTATGGCGTCTTTATGGCCGCTGGTCAGTTCCGGGTGGAGTTATCACGCAAGTATGCTGATCGCCACATGGCGTTCCGCCAGGGCGGTTTTCACTTCACATGGGTCACGGACTTTCCCATGTTTGAATGGGACG
>JBAIYI010000480.1:0-4269 GCA_037915955.1 Terriglobales bacterium | reverse complement strand
TGTGTCCTTCGTGGTAAATGGGCTTGCGAAGGGCCAAGCAGCTTTTAGCCCCGCATCTAAAATGATCAATCATGCGCGTGATCGCGGGGAAATACAGGAGCCGGAAGCTGGCGGCGGTGGAAGGCATGGAGACGCGGCCCACGTCGGACAGGCTGCGTGAAACGCTCTTCAACGTGGTGGCGCCTCAGGTGGCCGAATCGGTGTGGCTGGACGTGTTTGCCGGGACCGGCGCGGTGGGGATTGAGGCGCTGAGTCGCGGGGCCAGGAGCGTGTATTTCGTGGAGTCGGGGACGAAGGCGGCGAGGGTGATCCGCAGGAACCTGGCGGAGCTGGGGATTGTAGATGGCGCCGAGGTGATTGAACGCGACGCGGCCACGGCGCTGCGCATGCTGGATGCCCAGGCGGTGCTGGCGGATTTCTGCTTCCTCGATCCGCCGTATAGGAAGATGGCGGCGTATGAGGAGGTGCTGGGGTTCCTGGGGCAGTCACGGGTGCTGGGGAAGGAGAGCGTGGTAATTGCCGAGCATGACAAGCACTTTGATCCCGGGGATGAGTTTGGAGCACTGCGAAGAACGAGAAAGCTACAGCAGGGCGACGCCGTGCTGAGCTTCTACAAGCTGGCTGGGTGAGAGCGAGAGTCGGGGCTGCGAATCGCACAACACAGATGTGACAAGAGAGGCAGTGCAAGGCGGCGCTGAGGCGCTAAAGTCGAGCGGCGGGAGCCAGCAACTCTGCTTCAGCCAGTGTTCATGGGATTTCCACAGATCGACCGTAAAAAAACCCGCATAAAATCAGGGGAAAACGCTTGCATGATTTCGCCGCGCGTGTATATATTCGGTTGGGTGAGATGAGAGACTCACCTTTCAAGGAGGAAAGATGGCATCTGGCATGACCAAGACACAGCTCGTCCGCAGCATGGCCGAGAAACTTGAGACCAACAACAAGACCGCGGCCGCATTCCTGGAGCACCTGGCAGAGACCGCAATCAAAGAGACCAAGAAGAACGGCGTATTCGTGATCCCCGGCCTCGGCCGCCTGGTGAAGTCGAACCGCAAAGCTCGCATGGGCCGCAACCCGCAGACTGGCGAACCCATCAAGATCGCCGCAAAGACGGTTGTCAAATTCCGCGTTGCCAAAGCCGCGAAAGATTCCATCGCTCCCAAAAAGGGCTAATTACGCAGCGCTGATTAAAGTTCAAGGGCAACAATAAAGAGGCCGGCAACGTTGCCGGCCTTTTTGCTTTCTGCTGATAAGTTCCTGGGCCTCATTGTTCCAGAATTGCTTCTGCTTCAATCTCCACGAGCATCTCTGGCGAGATCAGCTTGCTCACCTCAACCATCGTCGCGACTGGGCGGATATCGCGGAAGGCCTCGCCATGCGCTTTGCCCACCTTTTCCCAGTCCCGTGCAATGTTGGTCACAAACATCCGCGTGCGCACCACGTTCTTCAGGCTGGCTCCGGCTTTTACCAACGCAGCCTCAATGTTCCGGATGATCGGCACCGTCTGTTGATATGCATCCTCCGGTGACTCAATAGTCCCATTCGCGCCGGTACCGGTAGTGCCCGCCACGTGAACAATGTTGCCCACACGCACCGCTCGGGAATAACCGACGATTGGCTCAAACTTGCTGTTGCCGGATACATTCTGCCGCTTCATGCTCCCTCCACAGCGTTGGAGCACGGCGATGCAGCCAAGGATTCAGAATCTCGCAACAGGTACAAACGGCCGCTATCGCGCCTTCGCCTGCCGGTCCAGCACCGCATTCACCAGCCTGTCGGCATCCTTGTTTTTCTCGCGCAGCACGTGCTCGATCCGAAACAGGTGAAAGCTCTCCGTCAGCAGCTTTGCTTTATCGAAGAGCTGCTTGAGCACCGGATGATTCACTTTGTACCTGCCCTGCATCTGCCGAACCAGCAGCTCTGAATCGCTGATCACCTTGATCGACTCGTACTTTGCCTGCGCCGCATACTCCAGCGCCGCCAGCAATCCAGAGTACTCAGCGACGTTGTTGGTCTGGATCCCCAGATACTTGCTCAGCTCCGTCACCACTTTGCCTTCGGCATTTCGTACGACAACGCCATACGCGGCCGGCCCCGGATTCCCTCGTGCTCCACCATCCACATTCGCGATCACCTCAAACCCTGAGCTTCGTGGCGCCGGCGGATCAGAGAACAGCGAGCTCTGCGTCATCGCCCTTCCTCCAACCGGATCCCCAATCGTTCCGGCAAGCCAGCAGCAAAAATCTTCTTCTGTGCTCCCTCGATGTCATACGGCACGCGCAAATAGGTCACCAGCTTTTTCTCCGTGTCATACATTGCGAACGCCGCCCGCGGATCGCCATCCCTCGGCTGCCCCACCGACCCCGGGTTAATCAGGTACTTCCCGGTCGGCTCAAGCTTCAGTTCCATGCGCTGCGCTCCCGGCCTATCGGGATAGTTCATTTCAATCCCGCCTTCGGTTTCCCGCTCATCATCAATCCAGTACCCACCCTGCACATGCGTGTGGCCGAAGAACGTGAGCGGCGCGTCTTCCTCGGCCAGGATATTGAAAGCCTCGCGTCGTATCAGCACGTACTCGTCTTCATCCCGTGGCGACCCATGCACGCACCGCAATCCGTCCAGAGGCGCAATGGGGCCATGCGGCAGCTCTTTCAGGAACTCAAGGTTTTCCGGCGTAAGCTTCTGCTGTGTCCACATCGCTGCCAGTGCTGCAATGGGATTGAAATCCGTCAGCGGCGTTAGCCCTGTACAGGCCCTGTCATGGTTCCCGCGCACAAAAACGTTCCCCAGCTGCCGCGAGCGCTCCGCCACTTCATTCGGATTCGCGCCATAGCCCACAATATCGCCCAGGTTGTAAACGCAGTCGTACTCCGGCGCGGCCGCAAGGCAGGCCTCCAGCGCTTCCAGGTTGGCGTGAATGTCAGACAGGATAAGAATGCGCACTTGCTTTGATCTCTGAGAGTGTAAATGAGCCGTGCGATTTATGGAGCCACGCGGGCCCAGTGCCCCGGAGAAACCTCCCGCATGCCGGTCGGCTGCGCCGCCGGGCCTTGTTTCACCACTGTCGCCAGCGGACGTCCACGATCCGTCTTCAGCGTCGGAATTACGCTGATCAGGCCGCGCGTGTACGGATGCACCGGCGCAGCGAAGATCTGCCGCACCGGCCCGACTTCCACGATCTCTCCGGCGAGCATCACCGCAACATTGTCTGCTACGCGTGAAACCACGCCCAGATCATGCGAAATGAACAGCATCGCCAGCTTATGTTTCTGCCGCAACTCGCTGAGCAATTCCAGAATCTGTGCCTGGATCGTCACATCGAGCGCCGTCGTGGGTTCGTCTGCAATCAGCAGCCGCGGATTGTTGATCAGCGCCATCGCGATCATTACTCTCTGCCGCTGCCCGCCTGATAGCTGGTGCGGATAATCCCGCGACCGCCGGCCCGGCTCAGGAATCGAAACTTCCTCCAGCACCTGCACCGCGCGGTCCATCGCAACGCGTCGCCTGACCTTCTCATGCGCCAGCACAGCTTCCGCCACCTGATCGCCAATCCGCATCACCGGATTGAGCGCCGTCATCGGTTCCTGGAAGATCATGCTGATCCCAGAGCCGCGCATCCGCCGTATTTCTTCCGCTGGAAGCGCCAGTAGTTCCTTACCGTCGAACGTGATCTTGCCCGTGACTCTCGCCTGCGGCGGCAGCAAGCGCATGATGGCCAGAGATGTCGCTGATTTTCCGGAGCCCGACTCGCCCACCAGCCCCAGTGTGCCCGACTCGGGGATGGCAAAGCTCACGTCACGTACCGCGGCCACTTCACCGCTCTGCGTGGCAAAGCTGATATTGAGGTGATCGACACTGAGCAAAGGCTGATTCACCAGATGGTCTTCAACCCGGCCGAGTGTAGCCGTGCATCAGCGGGCATCAAACGCGATTCGAGCACAAAGGCTGTTGCAGCAATGATTCTGTCCCGGCATGTCGGAATCTGCTGTCTTGGGTATCTTATCAATGGCATTGGCAACCGGTACCCGCCCACCGCTTACGGGTGATCAAGCCTGATTCTGGGATCATACAGAAGTCGCTCCACCCTGTCTAAAGCACGCAGCGGTTAACCCGGGCCGTGTCGGTAAGAGAGACTAGCTCCACCAACCTTGTTGCAGAGCCATGCACAGGCGGACCTCGATCCAGTCATTCACCCATCGGTTGGTCGCAGCCAATCAGCTCTCATCACAGTACCTAAGTGGAAAAGCCGCGGCACGCCGCGGCTCACTG
>JBAIYI010000542.1:0-2140 GCA_037915955.1 Terriglobales bacterium | reverse complement strand
AGTGGCGCGTGTTTATTGAAGCGGAAGGGCAGGAGCGCGCCCATCCCGAAGACATAAACCACTATTACGTCCGCAGCAGCAAGGGCGGCATGGTGCCGCTCTCCACGCTGGTCACCAGCAAGCCGATCACCGGACCTGAGTACACCAACCGTTTCAACCTGTATCGCGCTGCGCAGGTTCTGGGCAACGCTGCTCCGGGCTACAGCTCCGGCCAGGCCATGCAGGCGCTGGAACAAGTCGCGCATGATACCTTGCCCGCCGATATGGGCTTCGACTGGGCCGATCTTTCTTATCAGGAAAGAAAAGCTGCCGGTACCGCAGGCCCGATCTTCGGGTTGTCGTTGCTGCTGGTCTTCCTGATTCTGGCGGCTCTGTATGAGAGCTGGGCTCTGCCGTTCTCGGTTTTGCTCTCTGTGCCCATCGCGGTGTTTGGCGCGTTTCTTGGGTTGCAGTTGCGCCATTACGATCTCGACATCTATGCGCAGATCGGACTGATCATGTTAATTGGCCTCTCCGCGAAGAACGCGATTCTGATCGTGGAGTTCGCCAAGATCGAATACGAGAAGGGAAGAGATCTGGTGGAAGCGGCCCTTGCCGGAGCAAAGTTGAGACTGCGTCCCATTCTCATGACCTCTTTCGCGTTCATTCTGGGCTGCGTTCCACTGTGGTTTGCGGCGGGTTCAGGAGCGGCGGGGCGGAGAATTCTCGGCACGGTGGTGATCACCGGTATGCTCGCCGCCACGACCATCGCCATCTTCATTATTCCTATGTTGTTCGTGGTGGTGGAGAAGATTTCGTCAAGGCTGAGCCGCAAGCTCCACACCGCAGATGCGGCGTTGCCTTCGCCCAGCGGAGCTGACGACTAATTGCACTAATGGCTGTGCGATTTTCAAACAGATAAGTTATCGACCGATGAAAAAATTGTCCGCACTCTTATTGCTTTGTTTTCTTGCGACGGGCTGCACGGTGGGCCCGCGTTATAAGCGGCCGGCAGTGGATGTCCCCACGGTTTATCGGGGCACAGAACCGGCCAATGCTCAGACTCCGGATACCGCCTCGCTCGCCGACCAGAAATGGTGGGAGGTGTTTCAGGACCAGCAACTGCAGCAGCTGATCCGGACCGCGCTGGAGCAGAATTATGACGTGCGCATCGCCGCTGCGCGCATCCTTGAAGCGCAGGCGCAGCTTGGTATTACCCGCTCGAACCAGTTTCCTCAGGTGGCTGCGAACGCAGGAGCCAGCGCTATCCGGACGCAGCAGCAGTCGGTGCTTCCGGCACGCAATACTGACATTGAAACCGTGAGCGCCTTCGCCGCATGGGACCTCGACTTCTGGGGACGGCTGCGCAAATCCACCGAAGCCGCCCGCGCTAACCTGCTGGCCACCGAGTGGGCGCGGCAGCAGGTGATCAGCACGCTGGTTGCTGACGTTGCCTCCTCTTACTTCCAGCTTCGCGAGCTTGATCTTGAACTGGAAATATCGAAGCAAACCCTCACGTCGCGCCAGGATTCGCTCAAGCTGACGCAGCTTCTCGCGAATGGCGGCGCCACTTCCATGCTTGACGTGCACCAGGCGGAACAGCTCGTCTATACCGCGGGCGAGCAGATACCCGACCTCGAGCGTCGCATCCAGCAGGAGGAAAACTTCATCAGCACTCTGCTGGGAAAAAATCCTGGTGACGTTGCGCGCGGGTTGAAACTTACCGAGCAGCCGCATCTCCCACAGGTGCCGGCGGGATTGCCATCAGCACTGCTGGAACGGCGCCCGGATATTCGCCAGGCGGAGCAGCAGTTGGTCGCTTTCAATGCGCAGATCGGCGTGGCTCGAGCGGCATATTTCCCGCAGATCACGCTCACCGGAGATGGCGGCTTCCAAAGCTCAGCGTTAACCGCGCTATTCACCGGGCCGGCCGGTTTCTTTGCCGCCGGCGCGCAGCTGGCACAGCCAATCTTTACCGGTGGACGTCTCCGCAACGGCGTGCGGCTGGCGGAAGCCCAGGAAAAGGAAGCCGCGCTGGTCTATGAAAACACGGTGCAGCAGGCCTTTCGTGACGTTTCGGATCAGCTGGTGGCCTACAGCAAGAACCAGGAATTCCGGAAGCAGCAGGAGCTTCTGACCACCGCTGCTGAGAACGCGGCAA
>JBAIYI010000361.1:0-8438 GCA_037915955.1 Terriglobales bacterium | reverse complement strand
TGGAGAACACCTACCTGCTCACCAGGCTTCACGAGCAGAACAGCGGGCTGAACATATTCAACAATCACATCTTCCGGTCAAAGTGGAATTACCAGTTCACGAAAGAGTTTTCGCTGCGCCTAATCGGGCAGTATGACACCACGCTGGGTAATCCCGCGCTCACCAGCCTCGTCAACACCAAGCACTTCAACGGCGACGTGCTTTTCACTTACCTGGTGAACCCGGGGACAGCGATCTATGCCGGTTACAACAGCAACCTGCAGAACCTGGATCCCACGCTCCAGCATGATGCTCTGGGAAACCTACTGCGGACACGGAACACATTCATCAATGATGGCCGGCAGATTTTTGTGAAGGTCTCCTACCTGTTCCGCTACTGACGCATCGGCTACGGAATGCTTTAGAGTAAACACTGATGAGCAAAACCAGAGTGGGCGTTCTTTTCGGCGGCCGCAGCGGCGAGCATGAAGTTTCGCTGCTCTCCGCAGCCTCGGTGATCAAGGCCATTGATACAAACAAATATGAGGTGGTTCCCATCGGCATCACCAAGGAAGGCCGCTGGGTAAGTGCGCGCGAAGCGGAAAAGCTGCTGTGCGGAGAGGCGCTTTCGGCAGCGGCCGGTCTGCGAGCTGGCGATCCGCAGAGCACAACTTCGGCAGCGGTGCTGGCCAAGGGCGAAGCGGTGATCATGCCGCCCACGCCGGAGTCACACGGGTTGGTGCCGCTGGAGAGCGCTGCGCGTGACAAGGCGGCCATTGAAGTCGACGTGATTTTTCCGGTGCTGCACGGGACTTTTGGCGAAGACGGTACCATCCAGGGTCTTCTGGAATTGGCGGACCTGCCTTACGTGGGCGCTGGAGTGCTGGGTTCCGCGGCCGGCATGGACAAAGACGTAATGAAGAAGCTTTTCGTCGCGGCCGGGCTGCCGATTGTGAGGCACCTGACAGTGCTGCGGTCACGCTGGGAAACAGAGCCGAAGAAGGTAGTGAAGGAAATTGAGAGCAGGCTGAAGTACCCGGTATTCGTGAAGCCGGCCAACCTGGGCTCTTCCGTCGGGATCAGCAAAGCGCACGATAAGAAAGAACTGCCTGCGGCCATGGACGAGGCGGCGCGGTTCGATCGCAAGATCGTGATTGAGCAGGGTGTGGGCGGCAAAAAGCACAGCGCGCGCGAGTTGGAGTGCGCAGTCCTTGGCAATGACCATCCGAAAGCTTCCGTTGTGGGCGAGATTGTGCCCGGGGCGGAGTTTTACGATTACAACGCGAAATATGTTGACGAAGGCTCAAAGCCTCTCATTCCAGCGCCCATCAGCAAAAAATTGAGTAAACAGGTGCAAGAGATGGCCGTGCGGGCGTTCCAAGCGGTAGATTGCAACGGCCTTGCGCGCGTGGATTTCCTGCTGGATCCGGCGAGCGACAAGATTTACCTGAATGAGATCAACACGATGCCCGGCTTTACCTCGATCAGTATGTACCCCAAAATGTGGGCGGCGTCAGGCATTGATTATCCAGACCTGATCAGCCGGCTGATCGAGCTTGGCCTGGAGCGGTACAAGGAAAAGAAGAAAAACGTCTACAGCAAAAATTAATCCGGGCTTCATCCCAGTTGCGCCGGGAGCATTAGCAACACAGATCTGAAAGCAAGCACATATGAAAAAGGCGGTCCCCAGCCTTGTTATCCTGCTGTTGCTGAGCACAGGCCAGCTTGCGCGCGGGCAAAACGACACCGCAACCATTGAAGGCATGGTCGTAAACGCGCAGAATGAGCGCGTGATCCCCAGGGCCACCGTCTTGGCTCGCAACGTGAAAAACGCGAATGACGTAACTTCTATTCGCGCCGATGATTCCGGCCACTTCTCTTTTGCCAACCTCAAACCGGGCGCCTACCGCCTGACGGCCGACCAGCCGAGCTTCTATGTTGATACTCACCGCAGAATGTTCCAACCGGTGGTTGATGTGGCCGCGGGAGAGCTGCGCAAGGACGTTGTAGTTCGCCTGCAACCCACAGCGGTGGTGACCGGGCAAATCGTGGATGAGCACAACGATCCCATGGAGCACGTGCAGATAAAGCTGCTGGCGCGCGAATACCACAAAGGTCGAATGTCACTCACATTGGCGGGGCTGGGGCTGACAGATGATCGCGGCGAATACCGAATTTACGAGGTCCGTCCGGGGAACTATTACCTTCTGGCCGAAGTTAATCCTGCGCTTCGCAAGAAAGGTGTGGAGGTAATTGCGACCACCGGCGTGACCGGGGTGATCGACCGGAGTGGATTGCGTAAAGAGGATGGCGGTCCCGTGCCAGCGTCGGCAAACACCTTTCCCCCACTGTTCTATCCAGCGACAACCGACTTCCTGGAGGCGGCGCCCCTCCCTATCCACCCAGGGGATGAAACCCATGCAGATTTCGTCTTCTTCAGCACGCCGAGCGTGAGTGTAAAGGGCGTGGTGCTGAATGGAGTGACCGGTGAGCGGGTGAACAACGCAGCCGTCGCGGCGTACTGGACTGACATCTTTGGCGGCGCTGGCGGAAATATCGCGGGAGTCAGCAAACCGGACGGAACGTTCGAAATTCCCGGCATGGCTCCGGGGCGGTACACGCTGCGCACCAGCTTTTCCGCTGCCGATCAAGGTTATACAGGGGAACAGGTGGTTGAAGTGGGCGTGCACGGGCTGGAGAACGTCTCACTTTCCGGAGAGCCGGACTATGACGTGGAAGGCCGTGTGGTCTTCGAAGGCGACGGTGGCAAGCAGTTGAAGAGGGTTTCAGTAGATTTTGCGCCCTTGAGAATTGCTGCAGCGTTTCGCGTCTCGACTGAAGGGAAGGACTTTGCATTCGATGGGCGCCTCCGCCCGGACGAGCAGTACACAGTGAATGTGCCAAATCTTCCGGCTGACGATTACCTGAAAGAAGTGCGTATGGAAGGCCACACGGTGGAGCGCAATCAGGTGAAGGGCACCGGTCCGCATGGCAAGCTGGAGCTGGTCGTGAGCCCCAAAGGAGGCCACATTGAAGGGCTGGTAGTGGACCAGAAAGATCAGCCGATATCGGCCTCAGTGCTGCTGATTCCGGATTCAGACCACCGAACGTACTATGACCTGTTCCGGCGGGCGAGGTCTGATCGCGAAGGCAAGTTCACGCTTCGCGGAGTTCCGCCAGGGACCTACATGGTGATCGCATTCGACGGGCTGGATCCCGATGAGCTAATCAACGATCCCGAGCTTCTGAAGAACTACCAGGATCGCGGCCAGACGGTGCTGGTGGATGAAGGCGGGCATTACGCGCCGCTGGTGACGGTGATCCTGGCTGAGTGAAGGTTACTCCACCGCCCGCTGTACGTTCCTCTTTTCAGATATCAACTGGGTTTTGCGGGCAGAACTTTCGTATTTAACAAGGTTTAGCTTGTACGTTTCCTTTTCATCTTCCTTAGCCAGCCCGATTGCGCGCTTCTCAGTATCGATTGCTTCCTTGAATAGACCGTTTACATACTGTGATTCCGCAAGTGTGTCCAGTACCATGGGACTCGGCCTTTCCGGATCTTTCTCTGCTGCCACGGCCTTCTTTGCGTATTCGAGTGCAGACTTTGGGTTGCGAATCTCGGGGTCATCACTGGTGGCATAAGCCCACGCGAGATTGTTCAGAGCGTCGTTCGATCCAAGATCTACCGCCTTCCGGTACCAACGAACTGCTTCTTTCTGATCCTTCGCAATCACCCCATCAATCCCGCTATCGTAGATGCCGCCTAAGCTGAAGGCTGCGAAATCGTCTCCACCCTCGGCTGCTTTGCGGAATTCGTCGAAGGCAACCTTGTAGTTCTTTAGCCTCTCCTGAGCCACAGCAAGGTTCGAGCGGCAGAGCGATGGCGCTTTCCGGTATTGCACAGAATCCTCCAGCCACCGGAGTGCTTCCTGATCATGATTGGCGGCCAGCGCCTGGTAACCCCAGCTACATTCTTCATAAGGCCCCAGTTGGGAGAAATTCACTTTGGGGCGACCCAAAGTTGCAGCCCAGAGTGTGAACGCCAGTAAGATTGTGGTGGCGCTGGTAAGAGCCCACCGGTAATTGGGGTGGGTAATCGCAAACCCAACCATCATGCCTAATACAGCACTCACGCCATGAGCAATATTCCCAACTGGCATGACGTTGCTTACCGTCAGCAGGATGCAGACGAAGAACCAGATAACGAACAGGCCAACGGTTCGGCCATCAACGGCATCTCTGAATCGCTCATCGCGGCGCGAGAGAACCCAGAGGAGACCCAACAAGCCATAACCGACGCCCGAGAGCCCTACTCCGCCGGAAGCGAACGCATATTCGAGCCCGCTGGGAATGGCAGCGAAAAGAACAATGAGAGCAGCCGCCTTCAGATGTCCCCATTTTTCTTCCACGAGGGTACCGAAGACCCAGAGCCAATATATGTTGAACACCAGATGCATGATGCTCACGTGAGGGAAGATGCTGGTCAGCAATCGCCAGAGCTGGCCGTGGCGAATCATGGCCGTCTCAAAAAGCGGTGAGACATCGAACTTGGTCCACCACGCTAGTGTGACTCCCGCTGCGAGCAGCGCGGTACCCGAAATTGCTGGATAATGGAAAAACTCTGTCCAACTGGGAGGTTTCCGCATGAGCGGAAGAGAGTATAGGTGGCTGCAAGCGTATTTGTAGCCGGGGCTTCACCTGAAAACACCGCCCTAAAGCCTGTGAACGAATGAGTGAAGGCAGCCGATGAAAGCTGCCTTCCTGACTATGAGTGAACGGTTTTTCAGCCCTGGCCGTAGTGCTTTTCAACTTCTGTACTGGCTTCGCGGCTGAAGCCGAGCAGGTTGCTGCCGCGGTCGCGCAGGTCGCGCGTGCGTTCCGTGACTCCGTCCACGGTCTTGCGATATCCGCGGGTGATGGCGGCGCGCAGGTCCTGGCCGGTGCGCGGCGTAAACAACAGCGCGAGTACGCCGCCGATGCCAGCACCGATGGCGATAAACATGAGAGCGTTGCCAACTCCCGGTCTGCTGGAAGCGTTCAACTCCTGCTGCGAGTAGTCTCCATATCTCTGGTATTCATTCATGCGTTTTCTCCTATGAAAATCTGAGCAGCCGCCGGCTCACGATCAGCCTGCTTTGCGCTTGCCACGAGTCTTGCCGGCTGCGCGCGCGTTCGGACGCATCTCGGTGACCTTCTGCTGGCGCTTGTTCTCTTCGGACGCGGAACGATTACTGGCGCCCCGGGTGCGCGATTTGGATTGCGACCGCGACGCTGACTCGCGCAATTCGCCGGAGTCGCGACCGCGAACCGAAGCACCCTGGCGTCCGCGAGCGCTGCTTTGCTGGTTGGCGCGCTGGCGAGATTGTCCGCCGCCGGCGTTGGCCAGTTCAGGCTCTTCTTCGCCTTCCAAGTCAACTGTCCCGCCGGTCTGGCGTCCGCCTTGGCGCTGGTAGACAGTTTCTTCCTCAGCCACACGCTCGCCTGAGGATTGCTCGCGTCCACTGGCCATGCGAGCGGTGGCGCCACCCTGGCCAGCGCCAGTTTCGCGCACACCTTCAGAAATGTCTTCAAGAGCGTCGGAAGCGTCTTCATCGCTCTTTACGGCAATATCGCCCAGCGAGATCATCCCAACGATCACTTCATCCTCGACGACCGGCAGGCGGCGGATCTGGCGCGACGCCATAAGATCGGCCGCGTCTTCCAGATCAGCCTCTGGATGGATCGTATGCAGCTCTTCTGACAGAATGTCTTCTGCGGTGCATTCTTCCGGATCCTGGCCCGTAGCGATACAACGGACTACGATGTCCCGATCGGTGATAATTCCTGCCAAGCGGTCTTCATCGTCCACGATCGGAACGGCTCCGATGTTTTCATCTCGCATCCGGGTGGCGATTTCAGTAAGCGTAGTGTCCAGAGTGGCAGTTGCCAGGCCCTCTGATGTCATGATGTCGCGGACCTTCATGGCTTCTCCTTCGGTTTGCAGCTTGTGCTGTAACGGCTGCCGCATATTTAGAAAAGGCAACTAAGGGCTGCGTTGTCCTGAGCCAGAACTGCGGCAGGAAATGTTTTTCCGGCGCCACACTGCAGCCGCAGCCGTGGATGCGGTAAAATTTATGGTTTGCGTCAGGATAGCGGACCAGCGATTTCAACGCCGGTTCGCGCAATGCGCCAGCGCTGGCCTTCCATTTGCGGTGAATCGCGATGGTCCGCAGCGAAAGCGCCCGCCCAGCATCCATCCGACGAACAGAGTTAAGGAGAAAAGTTCAGAGCATGTCAATTCCAGCAACACAAATGCGCCCGGGGATGATCATCAAGCACAACAATGACCTGCACCTGGTGTTCACGGTGGAGCATCGCACCCCCGGCAACCTGCGCGCCTTTATCCAGGCCAAGCTGAGGAACATCCGCACCGGCGCAATGTTTGAACACCGCTTCCGCTCGGCCGACCCGATCGACAAGATCACCGTGGATGAAATTCCCATGGAGTTCCTCTACCAGGATGGCGACGACTACTATTTCATGAACACGGAGAATTACGAGCAGACCCACCTTACGCGCGACACGCTGGGCGACGCCGTGGAATACCTCACGCCGAACCTGCAGATCAAAGTGGAATTCTATGACGGCAAGGCCGTCGGCATTGAGCTGCCGCAGACCGTGGTGCTCACCGTGGTGGAAACCGAGCCGGGCCTGAAGTCGGCGACGGCTTCCAGCGTCACCAAGCCGGCCAAGACCGAAACCGGGCTGGTGGTGCAGGTGCCGCCGTTCATTAATGAAGGCGAGAAGATCAAGGTGGATACCGCCGAGGGCGCATATCTTTCGCGCGCCTAGCATTTCATGATCGCCAGAACGTACATTGTTCGCGGACGCGTTCAGGGGGTGGGCTTCCGATGGTTCGTGGATCACGAAGCCCGCATCCTTGGCCTGGCCGGCTGGGTCCGCAACAATATTGACGGCAGCGTGGAAGTGCTGGCAATGGGCAATGAGCAGCAGCACACAGCGCTGTATTCCAAGCTGCAACGTGGCCCGCGGGCCGCACGCGTCGACGAAGTGCAGACCGCGCCGGCCCAGCCGATTGAAGGCCTCACAACATTCCGAATCGAAGGAGCCTGGTAGAGCCTGATGGCCACCAACTGCGACCACCTCAAAACGCTCATCCGCGAAGTTCCAGATTTTCCCAAGCCGGGAATTCTTTTCTACGACATCACCACGCTGCTTAAGGACAAGGTGGGTTTTGCCACGCTGATTGACGCACTCAGCGAACACTACCTGAATTCCCAGGTGGACCTCATTCTTGCCATAGAAGCCCGCGGTTTCATCTTCGGCCCAGCGCTGGCATACCGCCTGAATGCGGGCTTCGTGCCCATCCGCAAGCCGGGCAAACTGCCGGCAGAAAAAGTCCGCTGGACGTACGATCTGGAATACGGCAAGGACACACTGGAGATCCATAAAGACGCTATCAAACCTGGACAGCGCGTGATCATCGTTGACGACCTGCTTGCCACCGGCGGCACCGCCAACGCCTGTGTGGCACTGGCGAAATCACTGGGCGCCCAGATCGCCGGATTGTCGTTCGTCGTCGAGCTGGATTTCCTGAACGGCCGGAAGAAGTTTGACGGCACGGAAATCTTTTCACTCCTGCATTACGACAAGTAAAGGATCGCGCACGATGATTCGATTCCTGGGCGTGGGCCTCATCTTTATCACTGCTCTCTGTTCCGCGACTGCCTCGGACAAAGAAGAGACACGGAAACTCGTGGAGGAAGTGAACGCCACTTCCAGTGCTTCGCTCATCGGCCCTTATCAGATTTCGGCAAGGCTCCTGATAAATCCTCATACCAAAGAGGAGAAGACCGCTGAGTGGAAGTTTTTTCGGGACGCCACTCGTTATCGTGTTGAACTGCGAATCGGGGGCTATCAAGAGATTCAGGTACGTGATGGGAATAAGCTTTTCATAAGACGTACGCCGGGGGTTTTTCCTTCACCGGGCCTGGGTCAGCTCACGCACCCTGAACAACTCTGGCAGGTTTGGGCGCCCCCAGGGTCTTCTCTTAGTGGCGTTTCTGGAAAGCAAGCGGGAGCGGCACTTTGCTTTTCGGTAAAGCCGAAGGGCTACAGTGCGAATACCCACTATTGCGTAAGCTCGCAGAACAAAACCATCATCAGTCACAAAAATTCTTCTCAGATTGTGGAGCTAGGCAAATACCTACAATTGGGTGCAGGATATCTGCCGGGCACCATTGAGATCAGAGACTCAGAACCGAAGCGGCATATCATCTTCGAGGATTTGCGCGCGCAGCAGCTTTCTCCAGCCGCCGAGACCTTTACCGCGCCTGAACAGGCTCGTCAGTTCGAGACGTGCGAATACCCGAAGTCGGCCGAATCAATCCACAGGGTCGAGCCTACATTGCCAGGAAATTCTGCAGGAACCGCCACGATCTTCCTCCACGGGCTGATCC
>JBAIYI010000356.1:0-2375 GCA_037915955.1 Terriglobales bacterium | reverse complement strand
GGGGACCGAGATGGGTCCGCCAAGGTCAATGACCTTCATGCCGCGAACCATCCCCTCGGTGGCCTGCATTGCTACGCAACGCACGCGGCCTTCACCAAGGTGCTGCTGCACCTCAAGAGTCACGCTGATGGGCGTTGGGACCTTGAACCCTTCGCTGGTAACCTGAAGAGCCTCATAAATCGGGGGCAGGTTGGTCTCGCTGAATTGCACGTCCACCGCGGGACCGGCAACCTGAATTACGCTTCCTGTGTTCTGTGCCATATGAATGAATACCTTTTTCGCGCTCGCGCGGCTTACTCCGCAGCCGCTGCGCCGCTCACAATCTCAATGATTTCCTTGGTGATTTTGGCCTGGCGCACGCGGTTCATCTGCAGCGTGAGGCCGTCAATCATGTCTGACGCGTTGTTGGTCGCCGAATCCATCGCCGTCATGCGCGCCGCGTGCTCGGCCGCCTCTGACTCCAGCATGGCGCGGAAAATCAGGGTGAGGATGTAGCGCGGCATCAGATCGCTGAACAGCTTCTCCGGCGGCTCCTCATAGATGTAATCCACCGGCGCCGAGGCAAACGCCGCTGCCTTCCGGTCAACCTCTGACGTGTCTGGAGCCTTGAGGCTCACGCCCGCATGTAACGCCGCTTCACCTCGGCGCGCCCGCTCCACGTCGCTCACGAATTCCTCGACCTCGCGCACCGGCTCGCCGATGGTTGAAACCGGCAGAACATCATCGACTACCACGCGCTGTGAGATCACCGACTTGAACTCATTGAAGACGATGTAAACCGAATCCACCGCGCGATCGTTAAACAGCTGGCATACTTTGTCGGAAATCTCGTTCGCGCTCGAAAGCTGCGTACGATTGATCAGGCCGACGTATTCGGCCACAACCTGGATCTGCCCCTTACGGCTCTCGCCTTCTGCCTGGGGATAACGGCGACGGAAGAAGTCGCGCGCCTTGCGACCCACCGTAATCAGGTCAATGTTCTTGCCCTGCTTGGCGTCAATAAAACTCTGCGCCGCTTTCAGGATGTTGGAGTTGAATGCGCCGGCAAGCCCTTTCTCGCCGGAAACCACAATCAGCAGCGCTGTCTTCTCCTCGCGTCGCTCCAGCAGAGGATTGCGGGCTTCGCCCGTATCAGGGTCGTAGACCTCCACTCGCGAGACCAGCGATTTGAGCAGGTTGGTCATCATCTGCGTGAACGGACGTGCCTGCAGCGCGCGCTCCTGCGCGCGGCGCAGTTTCGCCGCCGAGACCATCTGCATGGCCTTGGTGATCTGCCGCGTATTCTTGACGCTGCGGATACGTCGCCTGATATCGAGAAGGTTCGCCATACGCTAACCTACGCTTTCGCCGCCACTCCCGCCGGCTGCCGTTCGCTTACAAAGCGCTCCTTGAATTCCTTGATTGCTTTTTCGATGTCGGCCTTCAGCGCATCATCGATCGTCTTCTTTTCCATGATCGTCGAGCCCAGCTGCGGATACGAGGCATCCACAAAGCGGTACAGCTCTGACTCGAAGTCGCGGATCTGGTCCACCGGAATATCGTCGAGATAACCGTTGGTTCCGGCAAAGATGATCAGAATCTGCTTGCTGAACGGCAGGGGCTGGTACTGGTCCTGCTTCAGGATCTCCACCAGGCGGCTGCCGCGGTTGAGCTGGTTCTGCGTGGCCTTGTCCAGGTCGGAACCGAACTGTGAAAACGCCGCGAGCTCACGGTACTGCGCCAGTTCCAGTTTCAGCCTTCCCGCAACCTGCCGCATGGCCTTGATCTGCGCAGATCCACCAACGCGGCTCACCGAAATGCCCACGTTCACCGCAGGACGCACGCCGGAGTTGAAAAGATCGGTCTCGAGGAAGATCTGGCCATCCGTAATCGAAATCACGTTGGTCGGAATGTAGGCCGAAACGTCATTTGCCTGTGTCTCGATCACCGGCAGAGCGGTAAGCGAGCCCCCGCCCAGTTTGTCAGACATTTTGGCTGCGCGCTCCAGCAGCCGGGAGTGGAGATAGAACACATCTCCGGGATAGGCTTCGCGTCCCGGCGGGCGCCGCAGCAGCAGAGAAATTTCACGGTACGCGGCAGCGTGCTTGGAAAGATCGTCATAGATCACCAGCGCGTGCTTGCCGCTATCGCGGAAGAACTCACCCATGGCGCATGCAGCGTAAGGAGCCAAATACAACATCGGCGCAGGCTCGGAAGCTGACGCGGCCACCACGATCGTGTAATCCATGGCGCCGTAGTCCTGGAGCTTCTGCACAACCTGCGCAATGGAAGAACGCTTCTGGCCGATGGCGCAGTAGATACAGATCAGGTTGTTGCCTTTATTGTTGATGATCGTGTCCAGGGCCACGGCGGTCTTGCCGGTCTGGCGATCGCCA
>JBAIYI010000752.1:0-3540 GCA_037915955.1 Terriglobales bacterium | reverse complement strand
TCCACGAGTTTGGGAGCCAGGCCGAGTGACGGCTCATCCAGCATGAGAAGCTGCGGCTCAGACATAAGACCGCGACCGATGGCGCACATCTGCTGCTCACCGCCGGAAAGCGTCCCGGCGGTCTGGTCACGCCGCTCTTTCAGGCGTGGAAACAGCTGATAGATACGATCGAGCCCGGAATGGGCTTTGGATCGCATAGACGGCAGAAAACAGCCGAGAAGAAGATTCTCTTCCACTGACATCCCGGCCCAAAGCTGGCGGCCTTCCGGCACCAGGCTGATGCGTTGTTTAACGCGCTCTTTCGGCGGGAGAGAAGTGATGTCCTGGCCGTTCAGAAGAAGCTTTCCGGCTCTTATAGGCAGTACCCCTGCGATGGCGTTCAGCGTGGTGGTTTTTCCTGCGCCGTTTGAACCAATAATGCAGGTGACCTTGCCCCGGGCAACGGAGAATGAGATGCCCCACAGGACCTGAGTGGGACCGTAGCTCACCTGAAGGTTTTGCGCCACCAGCAGCTTATCGTCGCCTGTCTCAGGCACTCTTATGGCTCCCGACTGTGCTCTTGCCCAGATAGGCCTCAATCACAGATTCGTCATTCTGGATTTCTTCCGGCTTGCCTTCCGCCAGCTTCTGGCCGAAGTTCAGTACAGTGATTCGATCGCAGATGGACATGATCGCCTTCACGTCATGCTCCACGTACATGATCGTGGTGCCGCCGTCGCGAATGCGTCCGAGCAGGTTCATCATCGCTTTGGTTTCAGAACCGGTCAGGCCGCCGCAGATCTCATCCAACAGAAGCAGATCGGGCGCCGTAGCAAGAGCTCGCGCCACTTCCAGCCGCTTTTGCTCGCCTAATGACAGGGCAGAGGCAAGAAGATTGGCCTTGTGGTCGAGCCCAACCAGCTTCAGGGCATCCATCGCCTGCTCGCGAGCCGCTGCGGTACGCGTGATCGCTTTGCGGCCATAGTGGACAGCAATCTGCACGTTTTCCAGCACCGTCATCTGTTTGAAGGGACGAACCACCTGATGAGTCCGTGCCACGCCTTTTTTCACCAGCGAAGCGGGATCCATGCCGGTGACATCGGCGCCGCGGAACTGGATCTTTCCCGAACTGGGCTTCTGTGCGCCGGTAATCAGGCTGAACAGAGTTGTCTTGCCCGCGCCGTTCGGTCCGATGAACCCGCAAATCTGATTTTCGGGAATATCAAACGTTACGTTCTTTAAGGCTGCCACGCCCCCAAAGTTCTTGGTCAGGGCTTCCACTTCCAGGATTTTCACGACGTCGTCTCCTGAAGAGCCTGCGCAGCAAACCGAGCAGCCCGTCCGGCTCCAGCAAGATAATGATGATCAGTAGTGCACCATAAAGAAGCAGATGCACGTTGGGGAACTTGGCGACGAGTTCTTCCTCGACTACGCCAAACACTACTCCTCCCAGTATAGCCCCCCACACTGTGCCGATGCCGCCGATCACAGGCATGAGCAGGATGTAGATGCTGGTCTGGAACGCGAAAACGTTGCCTGGGTAGATGAATGCAGCATAGCGGGCGTAAACGCCACCTGCCACACCGGTAAGCGCTGCAGCGATTGCATGAACCCAGAGCTTGGAGAGGTAGGGATTCACTCCAATATCAGCGGCTGCGTCTTCATCCTGCTTGATCGCCCGGAGAGCAAGGCCAAACTTACTATTGAAGATTACGTACGAAACGAGCACGGCAAACGCCACCATCAGAATAGCCGTGTAATAGTGGACGAGCGGGCGAAACGGTCCTTCTTCCGTTACGCGATAGCCGCTGGAGCCGCCGGTGATGTCCAGGTTGTTCATGACGACCCGAACTGCTTCCGTCACACCAATTGTCGCGATGGCGAAATACGGTCCGCGAAGACGAAAAGCAGGCAAGCCGATCAGGAAGGACGCGATCATCGCCACGGCAGCGGCCCCGAAGTAGCTGAAGTACGGGTTGTTTCCTGCATGCATCATCAGCGCGGTGGTATAGGCGCCCAGTCCGTAGAAAACGGCAAACCCGAAGGAGACTTGTCCGGTAAGGCCGCCCAGCAGGTTCCACCCCACGCTGGTGGTGGTCCAAACCGCAGTAATGAAAAGTAGACGGAGGAGATTCGGACTTAGCCCGGCTTTGGGCAAAAACAGCAGGATGAGAAGAACCAGCCAGGGGAGCGCGATCTGGGCGATGCGTCCGGGTGATTTCACACGAACCGCCATTTCTTCTGCAGCAGACCGGCTATGCCTTTAGGCAGCACCAGTAGTACGACGAAAAGGAGCGCGAAAGATATGGCAGGTTGGTATCCGGCCGGAACAATGAGGATGCTGAAGGTCTCAACCAAGGCAAGCACCAAGGCACCGATGGCCGCTCCGGTGATTGAATCGAGGCCGCCGAGAACGATGATGACAAAAGCGCGAAGAAGGAAGGAACGCCCGAAGTCCGGGTCGAACGAGTACAGCATTGAGAGCAAGGCGCCGGCGAAACCGGCGAAGGCAGTTCCCAAACCAAAAGTCAGACGCGCCGTGCGCTGGTCGTCCACTCCCACGATTTGAGCGGCATACGGATTCTGGATGAGTGCGCGCATCGACCGTCCGAACCAGGTATGCGCAAAAATAAACTGAAGCACGGCCAAGGAAACTACAGCCGCGACGAAGACAATCAGGCGAAGCGTGGATATGGAGATTTCGCCGAAGGTAATCGTAGATACGGTTCGCGGCGTAAAGATGGACTCTTCCGTATTGCCCCAGACCAGATAGCCGACGTTCTGGAGAACGAGCCAGAAGCCAAACATCAGCAGAAGAGAGGCTAGCGTGGGCGTGTCTGACTTCGGCAGCCAGCGTACCAGGAGCCAGTGCACGCCTAATCCGAAAGCAAAAAAGACCGGCAGGGCGAGTACCGCGCCAATGATCGGGTCCAGATTGAAGCGCTGGAACAGTTCAAAGGCGAAATACGCGCCCAGCATAAGGAACCCCGCATGGGCGAGGTTCACGATCTTCATGACGCCGTAGATGATCGTCATGCCTACTGACATGGCGGCATAAATGCCGGCCAGCAGGAATGCAGCTATCAGCAGGTTGAGAACGTCGACGGCGCTCATCGGCTGTTGGTTGCGGTTTAGTGTCCCGGAGCCGGGGCGATTGCCTCACCCGTGGCCGCATTCTTCGGAAAAACGATATCCACTTTATCCCCCGGCTTGTTCTGCACGATGACGAATGGATAATCGGCCTGTCCATTGGCGGCGAACTTCAGTGTGCCACCGGGCAGCAGTGAATCCTTCAGTGTGGTAGTGGCCAGCGCATCACGAATGGCTTTTTTATCCGTGCTGCCGGCTTTTTCGATCGCCGCGGCAAGTATGCGCATGGCGTCATAGGCAGTAGCGGCGTACCACGAGTCAGGGTTGCGTCCGGTGAACTGCTTGTAATCGTCGATGAACTTCTTTACCTGGGGATACGGCAGCTTGTCTGACCACCAGATGCCGGCCACGATATAGTCCGTTCCCGCTCCGAGAGCTTTGCGGGCGTCGGCTTCAGGACCGCGGGCGCCG
>JBAIYI010000315.1:0-2127 GCA_037915955.1 Terriglobales bacterium | reverse complement strand
AATCGGACTTACCTTTAGTACTGGCTTCTATTCCGAGTGTCTGGCGCGGCTCCTGCAAGATGTGTTGCAACCCCGGGACGGCGCTCCAAGCTGCCTGGCAGGGGATACCGCCGTAAATAGGATCGTGATTAACCCGCCTACAGAACAAGACAGCCGCAATGCTGGCAATTGTATGGCCCACGCCTACCGGAGACTTGGTATGACGTTCGTGGGAGCGCATGCGTCGGCTTGATAATGACAATGCAAATTAAAGACGGAACAATGATGGTGCGGGAAGGACTTCTTTTGCCCGAGTCTGCCCAGATTGAAAGCGTCAGCTATTCCAGCACCTGGCGTACTCTGGTCGGGATGGACAGCTTCACCTTTGATCGCAAGCTGCGCGATGCCGCCTTCCATTTATTTTTCATGGCCGGTGAATTGAAGGTTATTGCGTTTGGCCGTGGTCAGAGTGCGGTGCGCAGCGGAATGAAGCGAATGCTGGGCCGCGCTCTCAAAAGCGACCTGAACTGCATGGGGATAACGCAAGTCCGCCCCGCTCATTTTCTGGGGATACCTTGTATTGCTATTCACGCCTACTTGTTCCATATCCAGGACAATTCAACCCTCAAGAGCAAAGCCCAACGTAAGTCAGAACAGAAGGATAGAGATTGGGCCTGCGGATAGCAAACTGCCAAAAACAGACCAAGGCGTCCTAAAGGTCCCAGATCAGGCCGACGCCGCCCGTTTTGACCTGGTGGCTGCCATTTTCGGCATGCACTTCGGCGAGACTTCTGCCCTCAGCTCGGCCGTGTATTTGCTGGTTGGACTCGCTGCGCTTTATCAGGCGATTGGCTGGAAGGCCATTCAGCGCCGCTGGCGCACGTCGCCTGCTCTTGCGCGTGGCTGATCGAGTCCAGCCGGGGAGGGCGTGTTCCGGGGCCGCCCTCCGTATTTTCTTCCCGTCATCACCGATTTGTTTCTTCGCTCTGGAAATCCGTCTCCCCACACAGCCTCAGAACTGCGTCTTGTTCGCAGAAAAATAACTCAGTCAGGCGGCCCGCTTTTCCCAGACTGACCCTTTTTTCCGTATAAGAGTATCAATCTTCCGTATTTGCTCAGAACAACTTACCCATATAAAAGAAGAATTTGCGGTGTCCGCTATCTCCCAGGCTCCCGCCGACAAATAGCGGGCCAACGACAGAATCCAAAACCACTCCTGCAGTGGCGTCTTTCGGGAGAGTTGGGGCAGCAGGCAGGCCATAAGCTTTTGCCACCTCCAAATACCCAATCCCGTAAATCGCCCCCCCAAATGCCTGGAATTGACTGATTCGATGGATGTATCCCGCTGCCCCGTGGACGTATTGGTTGGTGAGCAGTTCATTCGTGCCATACGCAGCCAACCGCTGAGCGCCGCCCAGACTGTACATCGGGAGGCCGTCGTTGGAGTAGCTGAGCGTGGAACCAGCATCGGCCTTCACATACACTGAGCCGCGCTGGCTGACGTGCTGAAAAATCTCTATGTCAGCAGCCACGCTCGGGAAATGCGTCGTCGCCCCAAGCCAGGCGTCATGCCACTTGAATGATGATTTGAACTCTTGTCCATCGCGCGGAATGTCCGGACCGATCAGCTTGCGCTGAACAAAGCTCAAATGATCGAGTGAAAAGCTCAATGTCGTTGTCCCTAAGCGATCGGAACTAAAGGGAAGAAGATCATCGCCGAGCTCATGGGACAGTTTTATGCCGCCGCCCTCATAGCCAACCCGAAGCTGCGCCATGCGTGAGAAGTTGTATCCCAGGTCGAGGCCGCCGGTTATGGTTCGCAGTTGGTAATGGGCAAGCTGGTCCTGGTCATGATAGATGTTGAAGGGAGATGAATCGTATCCAGCGCGGGGAGCCACAAACCAGCTGCTAGTTGCTCCGAAAATCGGCTGGTAATAATCAACAGCCGCTCCATACCGCGAGCCGAGGAGCACGTCTCCTCGCAATTCTGATCCCATTGGGCCCACGTCGAATGCGGTGAAGTGGCCGCCGACGGTGAAAACCGGATCCGTGTACTCGCTTCCATCGATTGCTATCACCGGCTTGATGAATATCGGCGAACTTTCCCGATCGCTCGCAACGATCTCCAGATACTGCCTCTCCTTCGTA
>JBAIYI010000084.1:0-2899 GCA_037915955.1 Terriglobales bacterium | reverse complement strand
CCCATGGTCAGCGCAAGCACAAACGTGACAAGCACTTTTTTCATCTGAGATTTGCTCCTTCAGTCCATCTGCCAAAATGTGCAAGGGCCAGACGCACGTGACCACACCTGGCCACTCTAAACTGGGCTGCCCTCTTTAAGAAAAGCGGAAACCTGAGTCAACGGATTATAAAAGAGGGACCCTAGTTCTAGGCAAGCATCGTTCGTCTGGGACACAGTTTACTGTTTCGATGCAAAGTTGCTCTCGCGCCGTTGCATCTCCGCGACACTGTCCATGCATCTGCATGCCAGCCCGCCTGCCATTAAAATTGCATGTTTCATTAAACCCGAGTGTGCAGCGGAGAGTTGCTCATGCAAAAGGAACTGGACGGCAAAATCGCGCTCATAACCGGCGGCAGCAAGGGCATTGGCGCAGCCATCGCGCGCGAACTGGCACAAATGGGCGCACACACCATCATCTGCGGACGCACGAAATCCAGCCTGGACGCAACTGCTGTCTCCATCCGGTCTGCCGGAGGCAGCTGCGACGCTCAGACATGCAATGTTGCAGACTGGGACTCGGTCGCGGCGCTCGCCTCACACATCCACCAATCCCGCGGCAAGCTCGACATCCTGGTCAATAATGCCGGAGTCGCCGGGTTTGGGAAGCCGCTGCACCAAACCTCCGCGGAGACATGGAGCAACATAATAGACACCAATCTGCGCGGAGTGTTCCATACAATTCGAGCCTTTGTTCCCCTTATGCTGGCCGCCGGCGGTGGACACATTATCAACATCTCTTCCATCGCAAGCAAAAGCCCTCTGCCGAACGGGGCTGCTTACGCCGCCTCGAAATGGGGCCTCAACGGCCTTTCTTACTCGGTCGCCGAAGAGCTGCGCGGCCAGAACATTCGTGTGGCTATCGTGTGCCCGGGTTCGACCCACACAGAGCTGTCGTCCCATGAAGGCAAGAGCATTGAAAAGATGCTGCGGCCAGAGGATGTCGCACACGTGGTCTCCATGATCGTACGGCAATCGCCGAATTCCTTCGCCAGCGAGGTGATTCTGCGTCCGACCCAAAAACCGTAAGCGCATGCCGGAATCCGCTGGAGGACGGCTACGCAGGGTCGCGCAGTTCTTCTTCCAGCATCGCCGTGACCCGGCCCTGCAGGTCCGCACTGAGCTGGGAGCCTTTCTGTGTAAGGTAGAAAACGTCGATCGCCATCTCGCCTTCCGTATCAATCAGGGCGATTTCGATGTTGCAGCCCAGCGCCGACAGCCTGGAACTGATCCGGTACAGCAGCCCAGGGCGATCCTGCGTGATCACCTGCAATACGCTGCTCCGCGAAGAGCTGACAGGGATAAAGTCCAGCTGCGTCTTTACCCGCGTCCTCGGCTGTGCGTCTCTGGTTGAGCGAGCCCGGTCGCGCAGCATTTTATCCAGATCCGCAGTGCCGCTGAGTACGTCCACAACGCTTCTCTTGAAGCGATCCCATTCAGGAAGGTTGAGTTCGAGGGTGCGAAAGCGATCAACAAAGTGGAAGGTATCCACAACCACCCCGGTCGCGTTGGAAAAGGCGTTGGCTTTGACGATGCTCATGCCCCACGCTGCCAATACACCGGTCATGCGAGCAAACAGCAGCGGACGATCCATGGTGACAAGCGTGAGATCAAACCAGTGCCGTCCCCGCTCAAGATGAAGTTGAAAAGGCTCTCCTTTCAACCTGCCGGCCATCTCAACATGACGCAACACGTCGGTGGGCGTGTAGGTCGCCAGATATCGCCGTGGAAATCCTTCCAGAAACGGCTTGAGCCTTCTACCCGCGGCCGGAGCAAGCGCTCGGACGGTCTGCTCCTCTTCGCTTGAATCGCCCTTCAACCGCTGGTCCATGCTCAGGTTCAGGTAATTTGCTGTTTCGATGTAGAGCTGCCAGATGTTCTCGGCTTTCCACGGAGTGAGTGCCTCCGGATTCACGGCTTTGATATCCGCATACGTCATAAGGCAAAGCATCTTCAGGCGTTCCGGACTCTGAATCAACTCTGCAAAACCCTGGACTGTTTCAGGCTCGAAAATGTCCCGTCGCAACGTTTGGGACATGGCAAGGTGATGCTGAACCAGGAACCGCACCTGACCGGCCTCTTCCGGCTTCAAGTCCAGACGTTCAAGCGATCGCTCCAGCGCCTCCATGCCGGAAACAATATGATCGCTGCCGGCGAGTCCCTTCCCGACGTCGTGTAACAGGAGCGATAAATAGAGCAGTTCAGGCCGCTCGAGTTCAGCCACCAGCCCGGCATAACGCTGGTCCCACTCAAAAGCAGATTCCTTCAACCGGTGAAGGCTCTCTATCGCCACGAAAGAATGCTCATCTACCGTAAAGCGGTGGTAAAAGTCGCGGACCACGAGCGCGTCTATTGCCTTGAAGTCCGGCAGCACCATGGTGAGAAACCTGAGCGCATGCATGGCGCGCAGCGCATCCGCCGCATGCGGCTGCAGCAGTATTTCCTGCAGGTAGATCCACAGTTCGGCTCCGCGTGGCGGGGTTGCTGCCATAGCCGGAAGCGCCTGCTCTACCCGCTGCTCGGTGGTGACGCTTAGCCGCACACCGTGGTGTGCCACGAAATGAAACAGCCGAAGCAGGGTCTCCGGGTCTTGGATTGCGGACGCCTGCTGCAGGAATACCATGCCGTGCACCACCGAAAATTCCGTGTTGGAGATGCGCGAACGCCAGCTTTGAAATTGCTGATACAGAGAAGATCGCTCACCCGGAACTTCATCCAGCAACTGCGCGCAGATGCGGTTCACAGCCCTGGCGTGACTGAAGTAAACCCGCATCCAGTCTGCTGCGGAGATCGGACCAGGGCTCTGCGTTCCGATCCGGCGCGCGGCAGCTTCATCCTGAGCGGCCCAGCTCAGCGTGTTG